>CAZMYK010000014.1:0-16244 GCA_964570435.1 uncultured Saprospiraceae bacterium
TTCCAAAGAAGATGCAAGATGCTATATCAGAAAAAACTAGAGATTTTTTAGAGCGCTACATTGAAGCAGAATCACTCTTGGGTTTTGATTCTGAAGGTGACTACACAGCTGAAAAAAGCAAAATTGATAGTAAGGAAGAAGCGGAGGAAGTCGCTCAGAAAATAAGGAATGAGTGGAATCTTGGTCTTAATCCGATCTACAACATTCAAGAGATGCTTGAGGGGCGAGGATTTAAAATTGTGAATATAGCTCAAGAAATCAAGCATTTTTCAGGAATGTCAACTTGGATAGAGGGGAACATACCAGTCATCGTTTTAAGCACAATGCCCATTGATCGGACCAGATTTACCACTTTGCATGAACTAGGACACCTAATTTTAGAAATTGAACATTTGGATGAGAAACTTCAAGAAAGAATTTGTGACAGGTTTGCAGGCGCAATGTTAATTCCAGCTGATTCTCTTAAGAAAGAACTAGGAGAGCACCGGAAACACATACCTTTAGGAGAATTGAAGTTAATAAAAGCAGAATATGGTATTTCACCACAGGCTCTTTTATATCGTGCGAAAGATATAGGAATAATTTCTGAATCATACTTTGCAGACAAGGCTCGATTTTATAGAATGCGAGGAATCTGGAATGTAGAATTGGGTGAATACAAAGGGGAAGAGAAAAGCAATCGATTATTACAACTGTTATTAAGAGGAATATCAGAGGGATTTATTACCTCAGTAAAAGCAGCTTCATTGTACAACATGAAGCTTGTAGAATTTAGGCAGGTGATTAAAGATTTGAATGAGGGTAGTCATAACTGATGCAAATATTTTTATTGACCTTGAATTTAGTGGGTTGCTTGAGTTATTCTTTGAATTGTCATTAGAAATCAGTACAACAAAATTTGTCCTTGAAGAATTGAGTGATGCATCAGCTAGTGTAATTTCAAGCAAAGCTACGATCATAAAATTTTCAACAGAAGACTTATCAGCTTCTCAAAGCCTAAAAGCTTTTAAAGGCTTTTCATTTACAGATAAGTCACTTCTCTATATTGCTCATAAATACCACTTTACGGTATTCTCTGGAGAAAAGAAAATGAGAAAGTGGTGTACTGAAAGGAATATTGAATTCCATGGAATCCTATACATCTTCGAGCTCTTCATTCAAGAAGGCTTGAGAACAACAAGTCAGATGGCTTTCTGTCTCGAGAAGCTATTGGCAGAGAATGAATGGCTTCCTGAGAAACTGTGTATTGAGAAGATTGAGGAATGGAGAGAGACTTAGAATTCCCTCTCCTTTTATATTACTTTTCATTCATCTTTACAAGTATAGCTTGAATTTCTTTAAGTTGCTGGCTGAGTTCATCTATCTCTGATCTCAACTCCTTGTTCTCCTTATCCATTTTAATAATATGCACTGCCTGCCATTCGATCTGTTCTAATAATTTAGAATCCATGTCAGTTACTGAATATCCTTCTTTAACCAAGGTCTCTGCTGAAGGCATTCCAAGCAAGTGTGCGTTTTCATTTATGGATTGCGCCATTTCTTCTAGACTTGGTACCCTGTCAAATGCATCATCTGACCAATCTGAAGAGCTTTGTAATGCAACCTTGACTTCATTAGTAAGTATCCCATTTTCAGCATATATACTGTAATTTCCAGGTGCTGTAACATTACCAACAAGGAATTTCCCCGTTGAAGTTATCTTCATTACTCTTTCAGATCCAATTCTAAAATCAATATCTCCAGCACCACCATTTCTAATAAATGCATGTGTACCACCGTGACCAAGCTCAACGTGATTAGACATTCCAGCTCTTATTATTCCGTTTACATGAAGTCTAGTTTGTGGTTCAGCAGTTCCTAGACCAAAGGCACCATTAGGCTTCATGGTTGCTCGCGTAGAACCGTTGTGGATACGCAGATCATCATTGCCAGTCAGTCCGATGAACCAATCTCCAGCTGTTTTGCTTCCAAACCACATACCAGTTCCATTTATATTAGAACTAAGTCTCATTCGACCTGCAACATGAAGTTTTTCTTCAGGTACATTTGTACCAATACCAACCAAACCGTTTTTACCAACAAAAAAGCGATCTGCATCTCTAAATATTCTAAAGTCATCATTTGGATTTAGACCAACAAACCAGTCTGTGACATTATTACTTGTGTGCCATATTCCACTTCCATTCGCCAATGAGCTCAACCTTGCTCTTCCATTTATATGCAGTTTTTCCTCTGGCTCGACGATTCCTATGCCTATGTTTCCATTCTCTCTTATCATCATTCTACCGCCAATAATTCCAGAGGCATCTACTTGAACGTCTCCCTTGCCTCCAATTCTGAGTGCAGCTTCATCGTCTAGTAGTGCACTTGTATTAATATGCAATTGTGCGGTAGGAGATTCTGTTAATATCCCTAGCCACCCTCTTTGAGTCAATGACATTTTATGATCTAAATTATATCTGTAGTCCAGTCGACCATCTCCATTCCAATTCAAATATGCATTTCCACCTCCATGACCTATTTCCAAAAATTCAGCCTCATTCGGAGTATATGAAGACCGAATGGTGCCAGTTACTGATAGCGGTCGCAATGGATTTGCATCTTTGATTCCAAAGTTTCCTGTTTCCGTTATCACAGCTCGTGTACCTCCGTTTGTCTTAAAAATGATCTTACCCTGTGGATCTTGATTTGTGAGCGTTAGATCTTGAGAAGGATTGCTTCCAAACCCTATCCATGCTTTTCTACCTGCACTGATTCCATCGGGGTAGAATTGCATAAAGGCATGGGTAGTTCCTTCCAATGTAAAGATACTACCATTGCCTTTTGCGTGAAGGGAGGTCAAAGGTGCAGATGTACCTATCCCCAATCTTGGACCAACAATCCATACTGTATCAAGGGGATTGTAGTAATATGCGGGATTCTTTAATCCCCAATAGGCATTTGACAAGTACGGGCTTAAGGTACTCTCAGAATATTTGTTGATTGAATTATCAGTTCCATTTGTGGAGAAATCCTGGGCTTTCGCTGCGGTGATTCCACAAACAAAAAGCATGATTGTAAATATTATATTTTTCATTGTTATATGTTTTCTACTAATTAGTTTACTCATTACATCCTTCAATTTGAGCTTGTACAACAGATCCAGGTGTTGCATGGAAACCAGGTTTGAAAAGCATGCTTTCTCCAGCTTTCAAAATGGTATTACTTTGTTCGTTGATTAGGTCTTCGGCTCTAATTTGAGATTGAACATGGATCGAAAGATCTTTATCTATAGGATAGTTTAATTGGTAATATTGTTCTTGACAATGACATGGAATACAAGAACCCCCACAATCAACTCCAGTTTCTTGTCCATTTTGAATACCGTCTATACAATTGCTATTGGTTGTAAATATCCTGCTTACACTCCACTCCGAATAGACATTTGCCGGACATCGGCTCCTAACTTGCCATTCATATGTTGTTTCTATTTCAAGATTTTTGATTTTATCCCAAGTTGAACTTTCCAAGTCTTCAATGTTCCAGTTTAAAGAATTGAGCTGCCTCCACCTAACTTCGTATAAGTACACAGGTTCTATCTCATCCCAGTAAACTAATGCTCTTGATTCATTTACTTGCTCATATCTTCCTGAAGGTGGAACACAAGGGAACTCACATTGCAGACTAAAATACCTAGAAGGTGACCAAACTGAGGTATCGCCGATACAATTCCCTTGGACTTGAAATTCATATTGAGTGCACGGCTGTAAATTATGAAGTGTTGCGCCATTTAGAAATTCATCCTGCTCAATCCAAACTAAATCTCCAGATATTCGGAACCTAATATCTGTAGACTCTACATTGGCATTCTCTTCCCATGAAAGATCCACAGATGTTGTTGTTTCATTCTCATCATAGATAGGCCATATTCGATTGCAATAAGGCAGTACTACAATCTCTTGGTAGTCTCGCTGATCTGAAACGTTTTCATTGGTTTCTTCCCATTCATTTAACCAATCTATATATGAAAGAACAAAATAGGTTCGTGGTGGAACATCGTAACCAATACGAAGAACCTCTGACTCACTATCTTCCCACACTCTATCACAAATACTAGAGGATTGTGAACATTGAAAACGTAGGTTGTCTTCACCAAGAAATATATTCCAGCTGCTAGTAACATTAGAAGATCTAAGTCTCTTCAGAAAATATCCAATTCTTGGTTCAAAAGTCTTATTTGGGAAAATACTTAAATCTCCATCGAATTCAGTGTTGGATCTTAATCTAAATGTACCACCTTGATTAACATATACAATACCATCTTCTGCTGCATCTGAGGATTCTACATTAATCATTTCAAGGTTACCAATCGCATTGCTTGTTGGCACATCATTGACAGTAAAGATTTCGTTTCCAAGATAGACTTCGCTACCATCTATACGCGAATAGAAATCGACTGAGAAATCACCTGTGATCGCAGGCAGATAAGATGAACTGAAGTAATAATCTCCGCTGCCATTACCGATGTGGCTCGAAGAATAATCAGTATAAAGTTCATTACCTTGACTATTCTTCCATACAAATTTAACCCTCATACTTTTCCTTAGATCCGACACGTGACATGAGGCATAAACTGATTCTCCAAAATCAAAATATGAAGCTTCTGTTCCACATTCATCTGAATTTACTAGGGAAGAACAGATATAGTTATCATTAAAAACATAATCAGGAATGCTATTGGAAACTGTAAAGGTGAAAGTCGAAGACCATGGACCAACTTGTCCATAGATGTTTTTAGCCCTAACTTTCCAATAAAATGTTATCGCATTCGAAGTATTTAGTGGGCCAAAACTTGAAGTTTGAAGTGTGATTTTATTGGTATTATTTTCAGGGAAGTCACTGCTTCCTGAAACCCAAAACTCATATTCTTCTAGTTGGCACGATTGACTGAAGTTTGAAATAAAATCAAAATAGATGTCTTGTTCCAATAGAAATGTTGAACCGTTTGAAGGTTGTAATAATAGTACAGTTGTGGGGTCACACTCATTATCTATACAATCGTCATCAATCTCAAAGTATGATCCCGAATCTGAAATCAAACTATTTGCCGATTCGTTAATCTTGATTTGAAAGTCACCTACATATGGAGGAATTATCCACTGATAACTACCAGTATTCGGTAGATCTAAGACTATTGGAATACATTGACCTCCAGACTGACAGACATAAATATCAACATTTGAAATATTAGATGTGGATGACCAATTTATAGTGTTGTTATCATCAAAAGTGAAGCATTGACCTTGCAATCCTGGCCAAGATACTGTGATGGACTTATTTTCAGGTTCACATACTGGAGTTGTGATTGGAATTTCGTAATAGCAATTGTACGGATCGTCTACTTGCTCAGCTCTCAGAACTATAGTCTTGCCACAGCCGAAGTCATTAAGAATTATATTATATTCTCCCGAAGACGAACTCTTGGGTGATACGTTTGCGGAAGTTGTGCCTACAAGTCCATTTTCATCCACTGCATAAACATTGTATTTTTTACTAAGATCAGAATCTATCAAATGACTTTGAAGAGTGTAAGTACTGCCATCAAAAATTGGTTCGAAATCAGGAGTTGTTAGGGAAACATTACAAGCACAACTTGGACATGTGCTGCCTCCACAATCTACTCCTGTTTCGTCACCGTTTTGGATGGAATCGAAGCAGTGGCAGGAAGAATTATTGCGAGAGGATGAATTTTGTGAAAGAGAAGTTTCTATATCATTGCAGATTACCGCATCCGGGGTCCATTGAAAATTGAGCTTATACGGATTGCACTGTATTTCATTTATGCTATTGTGAACCTTAATATAAAATGAACCTGCATTTACAATGCTGTAATTAAAAAAAGAAGTGGAGCTATTTGATGAATTGGGAAAAAGTGGGATTTTACTACTATCATAAAACTCAAGCTCATATTGATTTTCTATGTCAGAAAGAGAAACAAATAGGTATCCTTTCATAGATATATTGATTTTAAAATAGTCTTGGTCATTGTAAGTTGAAATTGATTCGTGCACGTAACCACTGACATTTTGGTTTGAAAATTCATACGGGATATCTTTTGCTAGAGCAAATCCACCATTTGGCTCTATTGTGCCGTCATAGCAGTTAAGATATTCATCATATGAAATGTCATTGTGCTTTATTACTATTCTGTTTTCAAGATTTACTGGCTCTTCTTTGTTAGATATGCTAACTCGATAATTACTAAAGTTGCCATTTAGAATTTTAGTAAACGGGACATCTCTATAAAGAGTATTTTCTATCAAGGCAACATCATCTCTTAGAGCAACAGTCTCCCAAGTTCCATTAGTATGCATGCCTTCTATGTAGATTATGCCCTCCCATTCACCATTGTTGCTGAAGTTTCCAGTGAAGTTAGTCTTGATCGTTAATTCGAAATTTGAGTTTGTTGATTTAATTTTAAAAAATTGTAAAGGATCAATTGCCCTAAAATTTGGATTGCCAATCACAGAATATGGGTTAATAAAACCTAAATCTGTTTCCAAATTTACGTTCTCATTTAGTGGAGTATATCCTGGACATGTTGCAAAGGTGCCGTAACAATTGCCATAAGGGTTAGCTATGCATCTGCGATAATCTCCTTTCTTACTGGGGTTTGAAGGATCTGCAAGTGTACCACCCCAAGATCCATCTTCTGTATGATCAAACGCCTTTTTTGTTTCTAAATGAAGATGAGGAGGATATGCACCTACATAGTCGCCTGCGTCTCCTTCTAATCCTATGGTTGTTTCCTTTGTTACTATGTCACCCTTTTTAATGTAAATTGTAGATAAGTGACTGTATTGACTAAAAATTTGCTCTCCATTTTCTAATAGGTGTTCTATCACTATTGTAGGACCAAGGCCATCTCCATCAACTTGATTCGAGTATATAACTCGACCACAATTAATGGGTTTGATTTGCTTATCAGATTGCTCGACAAAATCTATTCCGTTATGCAATTTTGAACCACCTGTGCACTCGTTTTTTAAGGCGTCATATCTAAACGCACAAAAATGTCCTGGTCCAAATCCACAACAATTATCCCATTGTGAACTGTCGAAGACAGGATATTTAGGTAGAGATTGAGATCTCAGATTTAAGACAAATACTAAAGATAGAATAACAATGGTTATTATTTTCATGGAAATGTTTAATTCAATTTAGAATCTTCTCGTCTTTTTATGGAAATAAAGGATCGGAATTCCGTATTTTTAAAAACACCCTTAGTCATCACCCGTTTTTAAAAACACCATAAATGACTAATAAAGAAGAACTTGCACCAGAAATATGGGATTCCTTTGTCCAGAAACTTGAAAGTGAATGGCATAAATTTGACTACTTAGGACATTCAATAGAGGATTTAAAATCGACCAAAAAATTCTGGGATGCCATTGTTTTGGATATGAGGAAAACTGCCCAGAACCGAAATATCTATATCATTGGCGCTAGTTCATTGCGTGTCCCATTTATCAATGGTGGATTTACAAAAGGAGTGAAGGACAAAACCCTGAGATGCTTTGTAAGATATCTTGGTTTCGAGAGTCTAGGTGAATTTGAAAAAGAGGTCAAGCGAAGACAGGTTGCGGAAAAGCAGGACAAATTAGAAAGTATAGAAAAGAAGGATAGAGCTTTTATCAGGAAAAAGATAGTTTTCAAAGTTCTCGGTGGCTTATTCGTCTTTGTAGCACTTATTTATGTGTTGAGTTTTCTTAGAAAACCTGACTATGAAAGAGTAATCTTGAAGGCCAATTATTTACAATTCCAGGCATTCCTAAATTTAGACCACCCTGATACCTTGAAACTAAAGAAGTACTACACCGAGAATGGGCCAGCATTTAACATGTTAAGAAGAATAATAAGTAAGAGAAAGAAGTCTAAGTCAAAGCTTCTCATTCCGCCCTCCACATATTCAGTATTAAATATAGAAGTAGAATCTCAAGGAAAGGAGAAAATCATCGTCAAAACCACAGAAAATTGGATTCTTTATTGGGACGAAGACAACAGCGGGGAGGGCCCTAAGTATGGCAAGGTTACAGATCAAAGATACTTCTTGATAAAGGATAAAGGTCGTTGGAAAATCGAATCGAACGACTACTAACCCACCCCCTTCTGTCGTCTTCGCGCTTTCAGGTCTCAGATATTCCACTTAACTTCCACCTTTCAAATGTGGAGCACTTACTTCCACCTGCGAAATATTGACCGCCCTAATCCTTTCTTTCCGACTACTCTCCATGGACGAGATGACGTGCTAGCGTATCTTTTTTCTCTATCTCTAGAAAATAGACAGCCCCAGCACTCAAAATATTTAGACTAATTAAAAAAACCTATTTTACCTATGGCATCCATCGCTCCCTATACCTCCACACTTGGATTAAAGAATGCTAAGCACCTCCTTAGACGGACCTGCTACATGCAAACCAAGTCGATGATAGACGCCTTCGCAGCAATGACCCCTGCTGCTGCTGTCGATCAACTTTTCACTATACCTGAGCACCTTACCCCTGAACCCATCGACCCGCAAACCATGGACTACTTTGTCAACCAAGGGACGGAGGCACTTACTGCCAATAACGGTCTTAAGAAACTTGTCATCGCTTGGTGGTCTGAGGAAGCCAGGAAGGACACTTCGATCTCGCACAAGCTGGAATTCTTCCTTCATTCTATATTTATCACTTCCTTCAAAGAAGGACAAGCACTCGAAAACTTTGACTACCTGACCCTTTTCAGGATGTGTAGCACCAACTTCAAGAACGGCAGCTTTGAAATGGGAAGTCTTAAGAATCTCGCACTAAAGATGGTCACCGACAATGTGATGATCAAATACTTGAATGGCAGATCTAATGTGAAAGGCAAGCCCAATGAGAACTTCGCTCGTGAATTTTTTGAACTATTTACCATCGGAAAGGGACTCCAAATCGGACCAGGAAATTATACCAATTATACCGAGGATGACATCGTTGCTGCAGCCAAGGTCCTAACAGGCTGGATCAATAAGAAAAGAATCTTCGGACCGGGGGGTGATCCAGAATATCGGGACCCAGATACCGGGATGCAGAGGGCCCTTGCTCGATACAATAAGCACGATACAACAGATAAGCAGTTCAGTGCTGCATTTGACAATAAGCTCATTACTGGTGCGGTGGACCAGGAGGATATGTGGCGAGAGCTCAAGGACTTCGTAGACATGATATTTGATCAAGATGCAACGGCTGTCAGCTACTGCCGAAGAATGTATACCTTCTTCGTAAGTGCAAAGGTGACTCCAGAAATAGAAGAAGACATTATTCAACCGATGGCTGAGACCCTATTAAGCAACGACTACCACATCGAATCTGCACTTCGACAACTCTTGCAAAGTAGGCACTTCTATGATGAAGATGATGGTAACAAGGGAGATGAAATCATTGGTGGAAGTGTGAAATCACCCTTCGAAATCGCAATGCACACGCTCTCCTTCTTTAATATCGAAAGCCCTGACCGACTCACCGATACAGACAACCACTATAAGCGCTGGTACAGGTTGACCTTCTCCGATATCATATTGACGCAGGGTGCGCTTCCGATCTTCTATCCTAATAATGTTGCCGGCTACCCGGCCTACTACCAGGAACCTAATTTTAAGAGGAACTGGTTTACAACTACTACCCTAATTTCTAGGTACAAGCTGGCCGATATTCTGCTGACGGGTAAGCGTGTGCTTGCAGGCGGTAATAATGGTGGCGTTCAACTAGACATAGTAGACTTCATAGATAATAGTGGGGTAGTGAGCAATCCTTATAGTGCATCCGCCTTGGTCTCAGATCTGACGAACTACCTCTTGGCCACTGAGCCTATGCCAGATCGTGCCTCCTACTTTCTCGATGTCTTCTTAGATGACCTTTCTCCGATCAATTGGGATTTTGAATGGGGGAACTATAAGACGACAGGCAATAGCGATGCCATTAGGATACCCTTGGAAACCCTTTTCAGGACGCTGATTTCATCACAGGAGTACCAATTAATGTAAGCTATTTTTCATCCTCACCAAAAGTCAAAAAAATGAAAAGACGTAATTTTCTCAAAAATATTGGGGCTGTTTCATCAGCTCCGATCGTATTGAACGGAATAGGACTAAGTCCCTTCGCTTCTCCCGAAATGTTAGACCTCTTTACGACCTGCACTGGCATCAAAGAGAGGGCCATGGTAGTTGTCTTTCTGAAGGGAGGAAATGATGGATTGAACACCATTGTCCCAACGGACCAATACGACCTTTATAAGAATCACAGACCCAATATCGCACTTAAGGCTTCAGGTGCTGGTGGAATGATAGAGTTAGATAGCACGCTTGCAGTTGAGGACCATGTCAGCTTGAACCCAAGCATGACTTCCTTTAAGTCCATGTATGAGGACGGCAAGGCAAGGCTGATCCAAGCAGTAGGTTATCCTAGCTTTAACCAATCTCACTTTAAGTCTTCGGACTTATGGCTTTCTGGAAAGGATGGATCGAATGCAGGCGCTTCAGCCAGAAGTGGGCTCATGGGACGATTCATAGAGCATGCCTATCCAGGTGCCAACGGTAGCCCTAGTGGTGAATTTCCAGACCCGCTTGGAGTACAATTTGGAGATCGCAAGGCCTCCCTTCTGTTACATGATTGTGCAAGCATCTTCCAAGGTATTAACCTAAGTAACCAAAGACTAGACAACCTATCTGGCCTCCTAAATGGCCTAGGTTCGGCACCCCACGCTAGTACTGCATCAAGTGATTTCGGCAGAGAAATTGACTACATTATGCAGGTAGAAAATTCCACAAGCGTCTATGGAAACAGGATCACGAATGTCTATAATTCTGGAACCAACGTTGGAGCATATCCTGATAACAAGCTCGGAGATCAATTGCAGACCATTGCAAAGCTTCTCTCTGGAGGGAGCCAGACGAAGGTCTTCCAAACCCATACGGGCGGTTTCGATACACATGCTGGTCAGGTAGAGGTGGGTTCCACTGGAACTGGTCGTCATGCGAATCTGCTTTCTGGCGTTTTTAATTCCATCAAGGCCTTTCATGATGACCTAGAGCAACTAGGCCTCGGTCAGAAGGTAGTGACCCTTGTCTTCTCAGAATTTTCGCGAAGAATCAAGGAAAATGGAAGCAGTGGCACAGATCACGGCAATTATGGACCAATGTTCCTTTTTGGAGAAGGTATCAACCCAGGAATTACGGGGACAAATTTTGACCTAACCGCAGTAAGCGACAAGGGTAAGATGCAAGCTTCTGAATTGCAGACCGACTACCGATCTGTATTTAAGACAGTCCTCCAGGACTGGATGGGAGCGGGAGGTAACATCCTAGATCCAGCTGAACTCGGTTCTTTTGCGGTCCTTCCTGGGCTAATCAAGCAAAATATGACAGTGGATCCGTCTTGCTACATCGGTTCTTCTGTGGTTCCGGTGGAAGTAAACTACTTTTCGGCAGAACTCACAAGAGATAAGATGGTCGACTTAGAATGGGAAACGGAGGCAGAAATAAATGTTGATCGATTCGAAATTATTAGAAAGTCGGAAGGACATATTTCTTCAATCCTAGAAGTGAAGGCCACAGGAAGCGAGACAGACGGTGACTTCTATGAAGCGGTCGATAGGTCACCTGTTGAGGGTGTTTCTTACTACCGGTTGAAATCCATCGACCTAGATGGCAGCCTATCCTACAGTGATTGGCAGAGCGTGGAAGTAAAGGATTCAGGATTAGAAGATCTTAAAGTCTACCCTAATCCAGCTACCTATGACTTTAATGTTGCCGTGACCTTAGAGCGGCAGGTAGCGTTGAAGATCGATTTGGCGACGATAGATGGAAGAATACTTTCAAGTACAAGTGTAAGTGGACAAGAAGGCTTTAATAAGGTCAATATTGATGTCTCGTCCCTTCCAAAAGGGCACTACATAGTTGACATTTCTGGTAAGAACATTAGTGAGAAAAGGAAGATCGTAATCTTAGATAGGTAGTCTTTAGGTGCTAAGTTTTCTTTACGTATTGGGTCAGAATAACAATGTGCTGACCGTCTACCTTACCCTCGATGTGATTTTCATTGTCGTGATCTAGCCTTATCCTTCGAACCGCCGTTCCGCGCTTAGCGATAAGACTAGAACCCTTAACATTGAGATCTTTAATCAGAACAACCGTGTCTCCATTTTGCAAGATGTGCCCGTTACTGTCCTTGTGGACCCTTGATTGCTCAGCTTCTGCATCGGCCCACTCTCTGGTTTCATCATCCATATAGATCATACTGATGGCATCCTGGGCCCAAGATTGGTCCTGCATTTTCTGTAAAAGTCGATAGGAGACAACCTGGACGGCAGGTACTTGGCTCCACATGGCCTCATTAACACAACGCATATGGTTGACATCGATATTTTCTGGATGCTCAACTTGGTCTAGACAGACTGGGCAAAGCGCAAGCTGGTTGCTGGAATCTTCCTTTGTCTTAGGCGGTACCGTATAAGCAGCTGGCGATTCCTCAGAAAGACAAATTTCACATTTATTTTCTGACCGATTAGCAAGTTCGTTGAGAAGCATTCTTGGTCCTTCTATTTAGCTTATTGAGAATGATTAATCAGTCCTACTCAAGAGGCCACATGTACTTGTCCTTCAGTTTCTGGGATCCACCAGTTCCTCTTCCCTTTTTCTTCTTCTTCCAGTGCTCTTTTTTCTTGTTCCTATTGTCACCTGACTTACCACCCTCGTTTGACTTATTCTGATTCTGTCCTTGATTCGAGGACTTGTTCTGACCACCTCCTTGCGAAGCAGCTCTTTCAGACTTGTTTTTTTCGCCTTGGCCCTTGCCACGGTTGTCTGCACCTCTTCCTTCCCCACCGGCTTGCGACCCATTTCGGCTCTGACCGTTTCTATTACCAGACTTTTTCTTGTTCCGAGGTGATCCGCCTTTTCCTCTATTCTTGTTTCGATTTGCAAAGAATTCCTGCTTCCTTCTATTCTTCTCCTTCTGCCACTCTTTCTTTTCCGCTGCCGTCATTGGCTTATCTGTCTGAGGATAAGGATTATCTTCAACGACCTCTATCTTCTGACCAATCAGTTTCTCGATGTCCCTGACATATGCATTTTCTTCCGGCTCACAGATGGACATAGCTACACCTTCCTCGCCAGCTCTTCCAGACCTTCCTATCCTGTGGACATATGATTCTGGCTCATTAGGTACGTCAAAGTTGATGACGTACTTAAGCTTATCGATGTCGATTCCCCTTGCCGCAATATCGGTCGCAACTAGGACGCGCATCTTACCTGCCTTGAAGGACTTAAGTGCTTTCTGGCGCTGAGGTTGTGACTTGTCTCCATGTATCGAGGCAGAATCAATTCCTTCTTTCTTGAGTTTTCTAGCGATTCTATCTGCCCCGTGCTTGGTTCTAGAAAAAACAAGGGCTTGGTCTATATCCTTATTTTCCAAGATATGGACCAGGAGGCTTTGCTTCTTGTCCCGGTTCGTGAAATACATATATTGCTGAATCGTTTCAGCCGTCGTCGATGCAGGAGTCACCTCCACTCGAACTGGATCTTTCAGGATCTTAGACGAAAGTTTGACGATATTGTCAGGCATTGTAGCCGAGAAAAATAGCGACTGCCTTTGCTCTGGTAGTAGGTCGATAAGCTTGTTGATATCATGGATGAATCCCATGTCTAGCATCCGATCTGCTTCATCTAGAACGAAGAGTTTCACTTCCTTCAGGCTAATGAATCCTTGACCGATTAGATCAAGAAGTCGTCCTGGAGTGGCCACAAGAATATGTACACCTCGTTTAAGTGCTTTGACTTGCTCGTGTTGCTTAACCCCTCCAAATATGACTGTGTGCCTGATGTTGGTGTTCTTGCTATAGTCCCGGATGTTTTCCCCTATCTGAATCGCTAACTCCCTTGTTGGTGTTACAATTAGAGACCTAATGTGGGGACGTCCAGTGTGCTGACCATCCTTCTTTTCAATTAATTGTATGATGGGTATGGAAAATGCTGCTGTCTTACCTGTTCCGGTCTGAGCAACTCCTAGTACATCTTTTCTGCTTAGGACAATAGGGATAGCTTCCTCCTGAATCGGCGTTGGCTCCTCATATCCTTTATCGTCTAGAGCCCTTAGTATAGGCTCGATTATATTTAGTTCATTGAACTTCATCTCATTATTTTACATTCATGATTGTGTACCTTCGTCAAAATTTGAAAAGGTAGTCCGTGTTTCGGGGGCAAAGGTACAAATATTATCATGAACACTTATTTGTAGCTTTACGTTCAGCGTATGAAGAAATTAATCTTTTGTTTTTTTTTAGGTCAATGTCTTTGGAGTAGTGCCATTGGTCAAGAAAGTTGGACAAGTTTCGAGGATGCGGAGTTCAAAGAGATATTTGTCAAGGAGTTCTTTTCTTTCAAAAGTCTATTGGATCCTAGCGAAGAAATACTGGCCCTCGCAGGAAAGGAATTTGTAATGACGGGTTACTTTATTCCAGTTGCAACCAAGGACAATAGCATCATTCTTTCGAAAACCCCATTTGCTAGTTGCTTCTTCTGCGGTTCTGCTGGACAGGAAACGGTGATCGACGTCCGCCTAATTGAGCCCAGCAAGAGAAATTACATTGCAGACCACAGGATCAAGGTCAAAGGCAAGCTGCGAATTAATTCAGAGGATTGGGAAACGCTAAGTTTTATCTTGGAAGAGGCATCGATTGTTGAAGACTAGGAGTGTTTGTAGTCTTCCCTACATGGAACAAAGACATCTATAATCTTACAATCTGTCAGTGCTACCGCAGAATGCGGTACATCTCCTCCTATACATATGTAGTCACCAGCTCCAATGACTGAAGTTTTTCCATCAACGGTAAATTGGAACTTACCCTCTTGGATATAACTGGTCTGCTCATGAAAGTGGTGGTGCTCTGGAAGCACAGCGCCCTTGCTAATTTCAAAGAAGGAGAGGCTCATCTTATCGGTGTGGATAATTCGGCCCACGATTCCAGGCACTACTTCGTAGGCTTGGATATCTTCAATGTTCTTAAATAGGTTGTACATGCTTTACATTACTTTATTAGAGAAGTACCACTTCCTTGTTTCAAATTACACTACATCCTCAACTTTGCTGATGAGGTATTTAAATTGTAGATCGCCAAAGCCCAAAGACTTATCCTCTTCAAGCATCTTCTCGACCAGCTCCCAACCTTTTGGGGCTCCTTGCGCAAGGTGGGCCTTAATCTTCAGCTCTAGCGGGCTGAAATCTTTACCACCTCGGAAGAGAACCAGAGAAGCCATTAAGGCGTCCTTCAAGTAGGGTAGGTTGTCACAGTCAAGGCCTTCGAATTCATCGATCGCCATGCCGCAGTAAAGCATCCAAGCCTTGTCTGCGGTCATTAAGTCCTTCCTAGTAAGCGCTTTGCGATTTTCCAAGAGGCTAGGGTAGTCTTCTGCGCTAAGTTGCCCCAAGCCAATCCGATCTTGATATCTTGGATCATCTCCTACACAGACCACACTTACCCGTGTATTTCTTTTTCGCTTGAGAATGAAGGACATTAAGGCAATAAAATTAATCTGACAGAAAACATCATATTCATACCACAGGACAATTTCCGCAACCTCACTCTTTCTTAGAATCGCAAACTCATTGATGATTTTTCTTTTGTAGCCAGCAAGCTTTGCGCCGTATGCTTCCTCCATGAATTGTGACCGCATGTCCCAGAAGAGTTGACTATCTACTAGGTAGAAAAGCGGTCCTATAGAAAGGGTCTCACGCCATACGATAGATTGACCGGAAATACCTGCCTCCTTGAATTTTTCAAGGGTAGAATCACCATTCAATATATGTAAGACAGACTTGCTCAATTCAATGACATAGAAGGGATTAGACTTAGACCATTATGGAACATTAGTTCGCTATAATCATAATCCATGTATGGCGTTAGGGGTAGTTTTTCAATAATCTGGATCAATTCACTTTCGGAACTTACGAGGAAGACTCCCCATAATTTGGTTCTTTCTTTGGAAAGGGAATAGGCGAGGAGTTTCTTTTGCTCGAATAAACGGCTTATGGCGTTTCTCTGCTTGGGGATTTTCGCCTCGAATTCACCGTCGATCTGGTAATACACATCGAACTCGACCATATACTGTTTTTCGCCGCCTTCCATCTACTGATAAGCTTCTAGATCAAATATAAACCTATTCTTAATTTCTCGTGGTGAAAATGAAC
>CAZMYK010000014.1:16254-19098 GCA_964570435.1 uncultured Saprospiraceae bacterium
ATTTCCATATCAAATGTCGGCTTTTGAAGTAAATCTTGCACATCAGATATAGAAGTAAGAAGCTGGAGACGTGCGTCATCATTGTTATCTTGATTGAAATCAAGGTAGTGTATTTCTTTTCTAATGTTGGGATCATCTGTGTCAAGGATCCAAATACTAACTCGATTGACAAACTCATAATTTGTTTCCGAAAAGATCGAAGTTAATTCGCCTCTGCCACCCCGAATGGCTGCTATTTCAGAAGTATCCACATTTGTAGAAGAAAGATACGTCTCTAGTGGATTATTGACATTAGAAACAACAAAGGTGTGAGTAAGGATACCTGAGAGTCCTGGTGGTATGGTGAAGTCAACCTCAAGTGGCATCCTGAACAATGGCTCTACATCAGGTCTACAAGAAGCCGATACCATCAATATTAAAAGGTAAAAAAGAATTTTCTTCATATCATTATGATGATTAATGAATTAAACGATGTCGGGATTGTAAATAGTTCATATATTTAAAACAATTGAAACATATTTGATGGGAGATCAGAACGTAAATAAGGTGAGTTCTAAGGTTCAAATGCAGAACTTCATGAAGCTCTTGCTCAAGGATGTCCAGGCCATGGAGTATATGTTGGAGAACGATTGGTTCGAAAATGACATTACGAGAATTGGTGCTGAACAAGAAATGGTATTGGTCAATAACAAGACACTTAAGGCTGCACCTCTGGCAATGGAAACCATCGATTTGATGGGTGAAAAACCATGGTTGGATACTGAGCTTGCAAAGTTTAATCTCGAAGTAAATCTGCAACCCCAGGAATTCAAGAAGGATTGCTTTAAGCTACTTGAAAAAGAAATCAAGACCTGCCTGAATGAGATCAATGTGAATCTCGAGACAATGGACACGCAGCTTTTGCTAACGGGAATCTTGCCGACCCTTCGGAAGTTTGATTTAGAGATGACGAATCTAACACCCAAGCCTAGGTACAAGGCGCTGATGGATGCCATCAATGAGCAATTGCTAGGGAGTTCCTACGAACTTAGATTAAATGGAGTGGATGAACTTAGACTGAAGCATGATTCTCCATTGCTGGAGGCTTGTAACACCAGTTTCCAAGTCCATCTGCAGGTTAGCGCCCATGAATTTGTAAAGATGTATAATATCACACAGGCGCTTTCGGCTCCTGTTATGGCGATTGCGGCTAATTCTCCTTTGGTATTTGGAAAAAGACTGTGGCATGAGTCTAGAATTGCGATGTTCCAGCAGTCGATAGATACCAGAGTGTCCCACAACTACCATCGCGACTATTCGCCAAGAGTGAATTTTGGGAATAAGTGGCTTGATAAGAGCATAACAGACATTTACAAAGACGACATTACGAAATTCAGAGTCCTCCTTGCAGGAGAAACGAAGGATGATTCTATGGCCCAGATAAGAGAGGGAAGGGTACCTAAGTTGAAGGCCTTGCAAGTGCACAATTCTACTGTTTATAGGTGGAACAGGCCTTGTTATGGAATAAGTCCGAATGGAAAGCCACACCTAAGAATAGAGAACCGCATCCTCCCTTCCGGTCCAACCATTAAAGACGAAATGGCCAATGCCTGTTTTTGGCTAGGCCTAATGGTAGGCATGGGTGACCAGGTAAATGACATAAGGGAAAAGATGGAGTATGCAGATGTCCATGACAATTTCGAAAAGGCTGTCCGCTATGGGATCGACACGACCTTTACTTGGTACGGGGATAAGAAAGTGGCGGCATGTGACCTTATTCTAGAGGAATTGCTTCCGATTGCGAGGTCTGGTTTGAAAAAGAGAAAAGTGGATTCAGATGACATAGACAAGTACCTTGGAATCATCGAAGAAAGAGCTAAGCAGCACACTAACGGTGCTAGATGGTTGCTAAGATCATTTACCAAATTGAAGGAGCAAACCACGAATGATGAGGCGCTGTCAGCGATCACAGCCTCCATTTTGGAGAATCAGAAGTCGGACACGCCTGTCCATGAATGGAAGATGGCAGAACTGGGAGATCTTGCAAACTACCACCCTGAAGATGTGAGTGTGTCGGAATTTATGACCACGGACCTTGTAACGGTGCAGAAAGACGACATCATTGACCTTGTGGCTCAGATGATGCAGTGGAAGAGGCTAAGGTATACGCCAGTTGAGAATAAAAAGGGCGTCGTGGTTGGTCTAGTTTCGAATAGAAGACTCCTTGATTACTACGTCAACCAAAAGGACGCTACTTCAGACAAGACGGTGGTTGTAGCTGACATCATGCTAAAGGATCCCATCTGCGTGAGTCCTGAAACCTCCATCAAGGAGGCGATGGAGATCATGCGAAAGAACAAGATCGGCTGCCTACCAGTGGTTTCGAAGTCTGACCTTGTTGGGATCGTAACAGAAATGGATTTCCTAAGAATTAGCAGTAGTCTGCTGGATAGAATTGGCTAAGCTTTGGGATTTCGCAGATAAACTTTATTTTCGCCGCACAGTTTGATTAACAAGAAAAAAGTTAGAAGGATATGATATTTGACATCGAAATGATTCGCAAGCACTATGCTGATCTTGCAGGGAACATTGCTAAGATAAAAGCAGAGATTGGGAGGCCGCTCACATTGACTGAGAAGATCTTGTACAATCACTTGCACGCCGACACTCCGTTGGCTGAGCAGACAAGGGGTAAAGATTATGTTTTCTTTGCACCTGATAGGGTTGCGATGCAGGATGCAACGGCTCAGATGGCCTTGCTCCAATTCATGATGTCAGGTAGGAAGAATGTGGCGGTCCCTTCGACCGTTCATTGTGACCACCTCATACAAGCTAAGGGAGAAGCGGATGTGGATCTCAAAGGGG
>CAZMYK010000015.1:0-18694 GCA_964570435.1 uncultured Saprospiraceae bacterium
AGGGGCCAAGGGTGCCTACGACGATAGGTCTGTTTTTACTGTGGAAATAATGAAGCACGATGGTAAGTACTACCTGTGCTATCAAACCGTCAAGTCTCCCTACAGCGTTAGGGTCAAAAATCAAGTAGGTCTAGCCTGGGCTGACTCACCATATGGACCTTGGTCTAAGAGTGAAGAAGCAATCCTTAGCCCAGCTGATAATGGGATTTGGAAGGGGGCGGAAGAAAACCGTTTCAACGTAATCAAGAAAGGAGACTTTGATAGTCATAAAGTCCATGACCCGTGTATTATTCCATACAATGGAAAATTCTACCTATACTATAAGGGAGAACAAATGGGCGAAGAGATCACCTTCGGTGGACGTCAAATCAGACATGGAGTAGCCATAGCCGATGACCCTAAGGGACCCTACATCAAGTCCCCATATAATCCAATCTCAAACAGTGGGCATGAAATCTGTGTCTGGCCCTTCAAGGGAGGTATTGGATCGCTCATTACAACCGATGGACCAGAAAAAAATACTGTTCAATGGTCACCTGATGGAATCAACTTCGACATCCAAGCGGTAATAAAAGGAGCACCTCATGCTATTGGCCTTAATAGGTCTTTAGAAGACACTGATCAAGAGCCATTTAAGATATTTGAATGGGGATTGACTCACCGTTACATGAATTCCGATTATCAATACATCCGAAGATTCAGTGGCAAACGAAGGACGAGTCATGTCGCAAAAGGTGCGACTTCAAAATCAAAATAAGATGAGGTCGCCACTGAGCACCTAGGGTCACTATAAATATTGCAGCTTATGATAAATTAGCAATAAACTTCCCTAGCATGGGTCCCAAGATCTGATACTAAGTGGTAGGTATCACACAATTCTTTCGGATAGATTTGATTCTCCTGCACAATGTTAAGTCTTTTTCTATCTTGTCAACCATAGCCATAATAGACCTAGTATTCTTACTAAAAACGAGGCTACATGAAATTAAATGAAGCACTTGCACATCCCGAATATGTTTTTGGTCCTGAAACCAAGATCATTGACTACGATAGAAATGACTTTATCTTAGCCCCTGAGAAGACAGAAAAGTATCTCTATTACGTAATCTCAGGAGCGGTAGGAAGCTTCCTTTCACATAATGCAGAAGAAATTTGCTGTGGTCTCCATACAGCAGGTCACTTCTTCTCAGAATATTCTTCCTTCATTTCTCAGAAAGTCAGCAGGACCTATTCGAAGGCACTTCAACCTGCCAGGATTGCTAAGGTAGCGCATGAAGTCCTACAACAAGCATACAAGGTCTCCATTGCCCACCAAGAAAGAGGTCGGAAAATTAGTGAGCGTCTATTCATTATTCTTCAAGAAAGGAACCTTGACCTACTAACCCTAACGGCAGAAGAACGGTATCTAAAATTTATAGAAAATAGACCTGAAGAGGCCTTGCAAATTCCCCTAAAATACATTGCCTCCTACTTAGGAATGACCCCTGTTAGCCTGAGTCGGATAAGAAAAAGGCTAATTTCTTAACATAGGATAATATTTTATCTGCGATTAGCACCGAACTTTGTTGAAAACAAAATAAAATGAGGTGTATAATATCTGTAATTGCTTTTTGCCTAGTGGGAATTTCTTCGAATGCTCAGTACGACGATAAGTTCTACTATCCCAAGAAGGAATGGAATGAAATCCATGACAGTGTCGACTGCAAGGAAGTCAATTTTGAGGTAGTGGAGGGTCAAAATATCAATGCATTGATCCTGGAACCAAAAGGAGAATTTAAAAACAACATCATTTTCTTCCATGGTGCCGGTGGCAACGGGTCCACCTACCTATTTATGACCCAGCCCTTGGCTGAACTAGGATATCGGATCATCATGGTAGATGTAAGAGGGTATGGAAAATCAGATGGTATTCCAACGCATGTGGGGATAGCAGAAGATGCCCCAAAAGTCTTCGACTATTTGCTAGGTCTGGAAGATCTAAAGGGAAGTAAGCCGATCATATATGGTGCATCCATGGGAACTCAAATAGCTGCCCATCTTGCTGCTCAAGTAAATGATAAGATCACCCTACTGGTATTAGATGGACCTATGTCTTCATTCACTGACATAGCAGCGCACTCTGCCCCAAAGATGCAAAAGCTTGTGATTAAGCAATTTGTAACCTCCCCTTATAGTGCCAAAGAAGACGTTTCTAAGGTGAGTGTACCTATCTTAGTGATTCATTCTCGATTAGACAGAGATATTCCCTTCGAGCAGGCTGAGGAGGTCTATGCCAATAGTAACGAGCCAAAGCTGTTTTGGGAATATCAGGGTGACCACCTTATGGCAGCCAAGCTACTTCCTAAGACCTTGGACGAAAAGATTCAAGCTCTAATTGCGGACTAGTTAAAGAGGGTTTTCTTACGTTTTCTGCTACTTTGTTGGAGCTCTTGAATAGCAAACCGTTGAGAAATTTAGTCGCTGCTGTGCTCCGGTGACTTGATCCATTGGGCCCAGAAAGGTCGATATCAACTCATGACCTTACCTACAGCGGCCACTTACTTTTCGTCGAAATTTCTTACAATTGCCTTTCCTTCTAAATAATCCGGTGATTCTCTTTGTAAATGACCAGCTTAAGTAGTTGAAAAATTCCTAATGTATCTAAGGCCACTTGCTTAACTGCCCATGGTGCTTAGGTTTGGCATAATTTCTGCACTGAAAATGGTGCATGAATATCGAGGAATTAAATAGAAAACATTTTTTGGAAACTGACATGTTCTATCGAGTAGGATATGGACTATCATCCAAATTACTAGACTACAAGAATGGCGTAATTCATCTGGAAGTGGTCATCGGTCGCAAGTGGAGAAAATCCCATAATGCTACCGCCCATGAACTAGGAAATTGTTGGCGTAGGACTCACCCAGAACTTAGCCAATCCATTGCTTGCAAGGTATTTATCATAGATACAAGACGTTTCCCCTACAAAAAGTCTCTTCTTCATTCAGGGATTCAGGCCGAATATGATTCAAGAAAGGGTGTCCTTTTCTCCGAAAACTATTTGAATTAGGTAGGCTAACATTTCGCCCATGTTCGATTGTACCAAATTGTACAGATCTAAATTTCTTAGCTTTTCTACAAGTCTCAGCGTTTACTAGTTGTATTGCTGAGTATAAAGTGAATAATGGATAAGTAATTCCATTTCGCTTTAGAGTCGGTTCCCGCCTGCAAAATTGGTTTTTTAAAAAAATATTCACGTTTTAGGTAACGCTATTGTAAAATGTGCTACTAATACTTTTGGAAGCTGTAATAATACGCTCCAAGTACGAGAAATATGCCTCCGAAGAATCATATCATATGATATTAACAAATAAGTTCTTCGACTTGTCAGGTATATATTAAATTTGTACTTATATTTAATTCTTTTAATATTTTAATAATTATGAGTAAAGAGAATAAGCTCAAAGCTTTAAGTCTAGCTATGGCTAACATAGAGAAAAGTTATGGAAAAGGAACCATAATGAAACTAGGCGATAAGCAAGTAGTAGATGTAGAAACCATTCCGACCGGATCACTAGGACTAGACATTGCTCTGGGAGTAGGTGGTTTCGCTAAAGGAAGAGTAATCGAAATATATGGCCCAGAATCATCAGGAAAAACAACACTTGCTATACATGCCATTGCTGAGTGCCAGAAAAATGGTGGAATAGCTGCGTTTATAGATGCAGAGCACGCCTTCGATCGATTTTATGCAGAAGGACTAGGCGTAGACACTGAAAACCTTTTGATTTCTCAGCCTGACAATGGTGAGCAAGCCTTGGAAATTGCTGAGAACCTGATTCGATCAGGAGCTATTGACATTCTTGTGATTGATTCCGTTGCTGCCTTGGTCCCTAGATCTGAGATCGAAGGGGAAATGGGAGACTCTAAGATGGGTTTGCAAGCAAGGTTAATGTCACAGGCTATGAGAAAGCTCACCGGATCTATAGGAAAGACAGGATGTTGCTGCATATTTATTAACCAGTTGCGGGAAAAAATCGGCGTTATGTTCGGAAATCCTGAGACAACTACTGGTGGTAATGCACTTAAGTTCTATGCTTCAATGAGACTTGATATTAGAAGGTCTGGGTCAGCTATTAAGGACAAAGAAGGAAATGTTGTTGGAAATCCAGTGAAAGTGAAAGTAGTTAAGAATAAGCTTGCACCTCCATTTAAGATTGCAATGTTTGATATCATGTACGGCGAAGGAATTTCAAAGGTAGGTGAGATCGTAGACCTTGGTGTGGATGTAGAAGTGATCAAGAAGGCTGGATCTTGGTACAGCTATGATGGAACAAAGATTGCTCAAGGGAGAGAGGGTGCAAAGCAGTTTATGAGAGATAATCCAGAATTAGCTCTAGAATTAGAAAATAAAATAAAAGCAAAATACAATGTCGATGTCGATGCGGAAGAACCCATCCCTGCTTCTTAGACATTGACCGAATCTGAATTGAGAACCAGATACAAAGGACTTTCCACAAGGAGAGTCCTTTTTTTGTTTACGGATATTCAGCAGAACAGTGAACAGCTATACTTACCTTATTATCCAGGGATTAAGAGCTGCTTAAACGAAAGGCAAAGCCCTTTTTTACTTAAGTTCTGCAAAAACGATCTGACTAATAGCATTGAAAGAAAATTTGCGAATGTCAAATGACCTCACTTCATTCTACCAAAAAAATGAGGCGAATGTCAAAAGATGACATTCATTGAAACGGATCTTGAAATTTTCTCTAAAAGGGTTTTAATTCCTTGAGCAAGCAAGCGGAACAGGTGAGAAATGTAAGGTGCCTAGCTATACTTCTGAATGGACCTCTTACCTCATTTCTAGCACTAGTTCCCTTGGCTGGATAATTAGTAAGTTTCTACGATTGCCTCGATCTCGACACAGATATTTCTAGGAAGTGAATTCATACCAACAGCGGCTCTTGCATGCTTGCCGCGCTCACCAAAAACTGCAACCATGACATCACTAAATCCGTTAACTACCTCTGGTTGATTACCAAAGTCGGCTTCGCAGTTTACCATTCCCAGGACTTTCACTATACGTTTGACTTTATTAAGGTCACCTAGGTGATTCTTTAGAACGGCTATTTGCGAGGCTGCAACCAGTTTCGCGGCTTCATATCCTTCTTCTTGGGTAAGATCTATCCCAACCTTGCCTGTTACCAAGGCACCATCAATTGTCCTAGGTCCCTTTCCGGCAAGGAAAAGTAGCTTGCCGCTTTCTACCACATTTACGTAGTTCGCAACTGGAGGATCCACCTTCGGCAATACTATGCCTAAGGAATCCAACCTCCCTTCGTAATCTATGACCACCGATTTTGCAAGACCCTCCCCAGAGTGCTCACTCACAGACTTCTCAGAAACATTTATTTGACTACAACTGACAATGAAGAAGCCTAAAAGCATATAAAAAAATTTCATAATTCCTATTTCGTGATTCTTAAGTCAACCTTCTTTTGACTGCGGAAAATAGTCTATTGACCTAAAAGATGAACACCTAATATATAATAATACGAGTGATCTATGGTCAAGTAGCTTATGGAAATATTAGGAAAAAGCTACATTTGTATCATGCCGGAGCAGACTATGCAGGACCAAACTCTAGTAACAATCGAGAAAGAAGAGCTGATGCTCTTGCATGAAAAAGCCATCTACTGGCCTCGGAAGAAGGCCTTGCTCATTGCCGACCTTCACATCGGGAAGGTAACCCACTTCAGAAACAACAACATCCCAATCCCCCAGCAAGCAGCTGACAAGAACTTTGAAATCCTAGAAAACTTAGTCCTAAAACATAAGCCCAAAACGGTTTACTTTCTTGGTGACCTCTTCCATAGCTATTACAACAAGGAATGGGAAAAACTTACCTTCCTATTGGCCAAGTATCCGAAAGTCAAGTTCATATTGATAACAGGCAATCATGATATTCTCAAGGATGACAATTATGAAACTGCAGGGATCCATAGGCAAAGACAGCTTATGGTAGGTCCCTTTATGCTCACCCACCACCCAGAATTACATGAAGGCCTTTACAACCTATGTGGCCACATCCATCCTGGGGTAAGAATGAGGGGTGCCGGGAGACAGCACGTGAAACTTCCGTGCTTTTACTTCGGCAAGAAGCAAGGTATCTTGCCCGCATTTGGAAGTTTCACAGGGACAGCCGCTTTAAAGATCAAAAACGGAGACCGAGTATTTGGCATCGTGATGGACCAAGTAGTGTCTCTGACAAGTGCCTAATAGTTCACGTCCGTTAGAATGTCTCCCTTAAACTTTAAAGACTAAATTTTAGATGTCCAATTATTTATTCTAATTTGCAACTCAACTATAATAACCGATTCAACGGCATAGCTTAAAAGCAAAAAGCACCCTGAGGATCAATGACCTGCTAAAGAAAAAGATAAATTGTCAGAAATAAAGGATAAAAATAATGTATTCGAAAATGAGCTCTTACCTCATATCGATGCCCTGAAAACATTCGCCTTCCACTTAACTTACAATGAAAATGATGCGGATGATCTAGTACAGGAAACATATATGAAGGCATATCGCTTCATAGATAAGTACATCGAGGGAACTAATGCGAAGGCCTGGTTGTTTAAGATTTTGAAGAACGCTTACATCAACGAATATCGTAAGAAAAGTAAGCGTCCGAAGCAAGTAGATTTCGAAGACATTGTTAGCTATCACGACAGTGATGATAGCAGTTCAACGAGTTATCTTGACCTGAGAGAAGAGATTTTTCAGAACATGATGGGTGATGAGGTCACTATTGCGATTAATAGACTCCCCATAGACTTCAGAACTGTGATTCTTCTATGTGATGTAGAAGGCTTCACTTATGAAGAGATTTCTAAGATCATTAATGTACCAATTGGGACAGTAAGATCTAGACTTTTTAGAGCACGTAACATGCTCAAAGAAAAATTAAAAAAGTACGCTGAAAGCAAGGGCTTCCGTGATGTGAGAGGAGCTAAAGCGGCTGGCGAAGAAGAATAATTTTTTCAGGGACTGTTTTGAATTTGTAGTCCTAATTTTAAGTTTTTAAGTTAATTTCCATCGTATATGGTGGATCAAAACTGTAATTATTTGTTATTAAATCTATACCAATGCAGAGCAGAACAAATGATCTTCAGGATTTCAGACAGCAAGTAGACTTGTATCTGGATAGAGCACTTAATACTGAAGATGAAAGAGAATTACTCAGTAGAGTAGACCACGATCCTGACTGTGGCAGGGTTCTTTCAAAAGAGCAAAATTTCAGAAATTTCATTAAGAAAAACGTGAAAAGATCTGAAGCCAGTCCGGATTTTATCCAGGCCATTAAGAATAGAATAAGAGACTAGGTAAGACCCTCTCTTTTCGAATTCATATCTAGTCTATGTTATTCATGGGGCTAGATTCTCCGCTTATTATGCAGCGATGCCTCCTTGCTGTTAACTATTTAGTTATTTTTGCAGCCGCAGAAATACTTACTTACATATATTATGTTCGACAAATTAGAATCCATCCACCATCGCTTCCTAAGTCTAGAAGAACAGATGTCTGATCCAGAGATTATTAGCGATATGAAGCGCTTCATGAAAATCAATAAGGAGTACAAGGACTTGAAGCCCATCGAAGCGGCATATCAGAATTACAAGGAAGTTAAGGAAGGCTTAGAAAGTGCTGAGGAAATGATGGCCGACAATGATCCTGAAATGAAGGAGATGGCAAAAGCAGAATTCGATGAACTTAATGTACGAAGAGAAAAGCTAGATGAGGAAATTAAGTTCTTATTAATCCCTAAAGATCCTGATGATAATAAGAATGCAATTATTGAAATTCGTTCCGGTACTGGAGGAGACGAAGCTGCCATCTTTGCTGGGGATCTTTTCAGAATGTATTCTAAATACATTGAGACTCAAAAGTGGAAGACTGAAATCCTCTATGTTAACGACGGCTCCGCTGGAGGTTACAGCAAGATTTCGATGGAAATCAAGGGCGAGGATGTCTACGGTAAGATGAAATTTGAATCTGGGGCCCACCGGGTGCAACGAGTGCCCAAGACAGAATCTCAAGGCCGCGTTCATACTTCAGCAGCTACTGTTGCCATAATGCCTATCTTCGAAATGGAAGATATCGACATCAACAAAGCAGACCTAAAAGTAGACACTTTTAGGGCTTCCGGAGCAGGTGGGCAGCACGTCAACAAGACCGAATCTGGCGTAAGATTCACACACCTTCCCACAGGTATTGTAGCAGAAAGTACGGACGGAAGATCTCAAATCAAGAATAGAGAAATTGCCATGGGCCGGCTCTATCAAAAAATTAGGGAAGCACAAAAAGCTGAATTTGATAATAAGGTTAGTTCCACAAGGAAGTCACTGGTCGGCTCAGGGGATAGGTCCGATAAGATTAGAACTTATAATTACCCACAGAATCGTGTCACTGATCATAGAATCAATCTTACTCTGTATAGTCTAGATAAGATAATAGAAGGAAATATTGAGGAAATCATCCAAGCCTTACAAGTCTTCGAAAACACAGAAAAGATGAAGGAAGGTCTTACCATCTAAGTAGCCATAGTACCTAGATCAAGTTATATTCCATAAGTTTAGATATAATCTTTCCCCCTAGATAGTATAACAGCACTGAGATTGTGGTAAGTAGTGATAAGACTTGTGAAATGATCTTTTTAAAATCATAAGCACCATTTTCCACCACTTGCTGGTTCCTTCCATACACTTGGTAACCACCGAATGAAAGTGGATGTAAGTTACCTCCTTGTATACTTTTAGATTGTAGGATTGCACCTTGCATGGCCTCTGAAACTCTTTGTCCATTCCTAAGACCTTCGTAAAAGGTCGACGATATCTGTATAGCAAGCAGGTCATCGACTTGCCAAAGGTTTCCGATTACTGATCCTGCACCCGCATCCATGAAAGAAGATGCCATACTAGAACTATAACAGGTATTCAAAAAAACAAGCTTAGCCTTGAGTTTAAGCAATTTCACCTCCTCTTGACACAAGATTGTTCCACGATGATCGAGCAGAATTCCTTCCTTATTCCCATGCGACGATACATGGACCAAGTCAGCAAGCGCTGAATCAACCACCTTAGCATCTTTCATGCTGTTAAGAAGCTCAGTATCTTGATCGTTTTGCAAGGTCCATCCTCCGAAAAATCTTGGTGCAAGGAAGTATAGTCCTAAGTCTTTGTAATTTATTGGCTTATATCTTGCCCTAGGAGCCCCAGTTAAAATCGTAATTTCATGATTCTCTAAAAAATAGCTGCCTTCTCTATCAACTAAAATGTTCCAAGGGACCTCTCTTACAGCTGCATCTGGGTAAAGGTAGATTCTACTTGAGACCCCACCTTTCACTGGATCTATTAAAATGGTATGTAATTGCTGTAGTATTTGCTTTAAATCATCCCGTCGATGAGTATAAGGATTGGCCTTGTAAGTTTCGTATTCAATGTTCAAGAGGTCCATATTTCTTTTCACTTCGAACATGTCGTAGTCAAAACTAATAGACACGTCTTGGCTCAAGAAGTTTGCTCTTCCATTTGAAAAATGGAGGATGGACTCCGTCGAGTCCATCTCCAATAGAATCTCCGACAATTCTAATCTTGTCTCTTGGATTTCAGAATGGTGTACGTAAGCTTGCGTGCTAATGGGTAGCCATAGAAGCACAATTAGAAGTCGGAGCATGTTTCAAAAGGTTTTTCTTAATACATCTCAAAGGTAGCGCACTACCTTCCCTAAAATTCTTCCAAAATCGAGATTTACGCATATGCTTTTATACCATATGTTTATTTGTGCAAGAGCAGGCCTCTCTAGGTGTTTATTATGCCTTTTCAAGCTTTCCTTTATTCTATACGTACAAGCGATTCATATCTCTAAGCGACCCTTCACCATTCATTATTGGCCAACTGGGCGCTAGCACAATATTTCTGACTATATTTGTTAAAGATGCTTTGTGATAAATTTACGTGGAAGAAATGCCGCCCAGCTTTGCTGTCGCCTTTGCAGAAACCCATTTTCTTGTGCTTATTACTTTCCCATGTATTGGGTTTCTCACCTATTTCTAGCCAAGCACTACCTAACATTAAGGTGCTTTCAAAGCAAGAAGGCTTATCCCAAGCCTCCGTATTTGCAATTACTGAAGATGCCGATGGCTTTCTCTGGCTTGGAACAAGAGACGGCCTGAATAAGTATGATGGTTACGAGTTCAAGGTCTATCGCAGAAATGAAAACTCAACAAGCTTAGCTGGCAATGATGTTAGAACCCTCTACTATGACCACCTTAGTCATCAAATTTGGATTGGTACTCTTGATGGTCTTAGTGTGTATAATGAAGCACTCGATAATTTCAAAAACTTTAAGCATTTACCTACAGACTCGAGTAGCATTTCCTCCAACCATATTGGCGCTATCTTGCGCGATTCTAAAGGCCGATTGTGGATCGGAACCTCTAAGGGTCTTCACACCTTCAATGAACGCGAAGAAAACTTTACACGCCATCGTCTATCTGAAAAACCTGGTAGTAATTCTATAGAAGCTATTTTTGAAGACTCCGATGATAACATTTGGATCGGAACTCGTGAAGGGCTATTTAAATTAGAAACCAATAGAGATTCACAGGGCTTCCAAAGAAAAGATATTGAATACAAGATGTCCGGATCGTGGATAACCTCAATCGATCAAGACAGTGAAAAAGCCATATATGTGGGGTCTGGAGATGCTGGCTTAAGCATAATTTATCCTCAAACTAAGCAAGCAGAAGTCTACTTGTCAATTGCTGATGATCAAACCTCTCTGAGCCATAATGACATTAGAGATCTTTGCATCGATCACAAAGACAGAATATGGGTTGGCACTTTTAAAGGATTATGTCAATTCGACAAGAAATTAAAAAAATTCCTTCAATACAAAAAGACGAACAATCCCAATAGCATCCCTGACAATTCCATCAAGTCACTCTATGAAGATAGAAAGGGAAGCATGTGGATAGGAACCTACTTTGCCGGAATTATAAACATTGACGATAGATATAATCAATTCGAAAATTTTGTCTTTTCTCCATTTGAAGATGGCCTAAGTGCTGAAGTAATTAGTGCCTTCGAGGAAGATAAGGAGGGTAACCTTTGGATCGGAACGGAAGGAGGAGGATTGAATTATTACGATGTAAGCACTGGTAAGTATGCAATATTTCAGGCTTCTGACTCTAAGACTAACACGATTGCTGGCAATAATATAAAGCAAGTCTTGCTAACTGGTGACTCCCTGTGGATAGGGACTTTCAATAAGGGCTATTCAATTATGAACTTAAGGTCTGGCAAGATTGAAAATCATAGGTCTAATCCACAACTTCCTCATTCCATTTCCAACAACAATGTTTATGGCTTCCTCTTAGAAGGAAAAAATATGTGGATACTTACTTACGGTGGAGGCTTGAATATTCTAGATTTAGATTCAGGAAAATACTCCGTTTACAATCACGATCCTCGAAACTCCAATGGCATAAGTTCTGATTTTTCTCGGGTGATCATGAAAAGTAAAGATGGGAATATCTGGATAGGTACTTCAAGAGGGCTTAACAAGGTTGTAAAGAATACTAAAGGCCTTCCTGCGAGATTTATCAACTTCCTAAGGGATGACAAAATATATGCACTTGCAGAAGACAGCCGTGAGCAGATCTACGTGGGTACTATTAGTAATGGTTTCTATATTCTAAATCCCAAGACTGAAGAGCTGCAACAACTTACACTAGAGGATGGTCTCGCCGGCAATACGGTTTATGGAATCCTAGAAGACGATGACAAGTTCATATGGTTAAGCACTAACAATGGTATTTCAAAATACGACCCTAGAACAAAAAGCTTCATCAATTTTAATAACGCCAATGGTCTCTACAATTCTGAGTTCTACTTTAATGCACATCGCAAAACTGCTAGCGGAGAATTGCTCTTCGGAGGTTTCAATGGTTATACAAGATTTGATCCAAAGAAAATTGAATCTAACCAGTACGTCCCTGAAATAGTCTTTACAGACTTGAGCCAAAATAATGTGCAGGTAGATATAGATTCTAAAGGCTTACTTCCTAAATCGGTTGACCAACTTCAGCAACTAGAATTCAAGTACAATGAGGCTAACTTTACCCTCGAATTTGCAGCCCTCGACTTCTTTAGTCCTCAAAACAATCAATACGCCTTCATGCTAGAAGGACTTGATCGGACATGGAATTATGTTGTTGGCGAGTCCAAGGCCACTTACACTATACAAAAGGCAGGAAATTACACTTTTAGACTTAAAGGAAGTAATAGTGACGGTGTGTGGAATCCCCAAGAAAGAACCTTGGAAATAGTTGTCCTGCCGCCACCTTGGAGGACTTGGTGGGCTTATGGTCTTTATACCCTTCTTCTTCTCGCAAGCGCCTATGCCCTCATCCGGTATCTCAAATTAAGATCTTCACTTAAAATTGAAAAGCTAGCCAAGTCACAGCAGGACGAAATACATCAGATGAAGCTTAAGTTTTACACCAATATAGCTCATGAATTTAGAACACCACTAACCCTAATAATTGGACCAATAGAAGATCTTATCAAGGATTCAAATTGGAAGCTGAACCCATTAAAGAAGCAAAAGCTTCAAAACGTTTACAAAAATTCGAATAGGCTCTTGAATCTTGTGAATCAACTGATGACATTCCGAAAGATGGAAACGGGTAATGACCCTCTCACTGTACAAGAAATAGAACTTAACACCTACCTTGCCGAAATCTTCTCCTTGTTTGAAGACCATGCAAAATCAAAAGAAATCACTTTCAAGCTTGATCTTCCAAGTGAAGATGTTAAGGTATGGATTGACCCTAGCAAAATCGAGAAAGTAATATTCAACTTACTTTCTAACGCTTTCAAATTTACCGAGCCTTATGATTCGATATCTCTCGGACTAATTCTCAGTGACAAAGAAGTCTTGGTAAGTGTAAAAGATACAGGAAAGGGTATAGCAAAAAGTCAACATGAGCAGATATTTCGGCGCTTTTATGAAAAAAACACCAACAAGACTAGTAACTTAATCAAAGGAACAGGAGTAGGCCTCTCACTAAGCAGACAATTGGTAGAATTGCACAAGGGTAGTCTTACTGTTACGAGTAGCGAAGACGAAGGAGCGCTCTTCAGACTGTCACTTTTGCTAGGAAGGGAACACTTTATGGATAGCGAACTAGTCGATAAAAAGAACATTGACCTTAGTTATAGTAAGACCATGCTAGAGCAAGGACAAAAGGAGCAGTATAGCTCTATCGCCACCTTTAATAAGCACAGAAGTACAAGGGGTCTCAAAATTCTAGTTGTCGATGACAACCTCGAAATTAGAACCTATCTTAACTCTATCTTTTCAGATGAATACGTTGTGATTTCAGCTGAGGATGGTCTAGATGCGTTTGAAAAGACCAAGAAATTTATGCCTGACATCATCATTTCTGACGTAATGATGCCAATAATGGACGGCATCGAGTTTTCGCAAGAAATCAAGAACAACTTTGAAACTTCGCATATTCCTGTAATCCTTCTTACAGCAAAGGCACAAATAGATGATAAGTTAAGTGGACTTGATTCTGGAGCAAATGACTACATTTCGAAACCCTTCCATCCTCAAGAACTCAAGTTAAAGGTGAGAAATATTGTTACCCAAAGGCAAAACCTCAAACAAGCTCTGAAAGATAATCGCACATACAGTCCTAGTGAGGTCAATCTCACGTCGGCAGATGAGGAGTTCATAGAGACGTTTATCAAACTAATCGAAGAAAATATCTCAAACCCTGATTTCAAAGTGGACCAGCTAGCACATGAATTAGCCGTAAGTAGGGCAATCATGTTTAACAAAATCAAAGCCCTCACAGGTTCAACACCCAAGAATTTCATGAAGTCATTCCGACTAAAAAGAGCAATTCAGCTACTTGAGTCTGGAAAAATATCAATTTCCGAAATAGCGTATAATGTAGGCTTTAAAGAGCCAAAGTACTTCAGCAAGGTCTTCCAAAAAGAATTTGGAAGCACCCCATCGGAGTATTTATCACAGATAATCTCAACTTGATTATCAGCACTTTATACTTTTTTACCCCCTAATTCAGATTTTTTTACAGGAGATAAAATCTACATTTATCAATCAAGTTGATTGTGATTTACGTTTAACACCTAACATTCGTTTTACAATTACATCAATTTAACAAATAATATTATGACTACTCACACTTTTCGAAACGGGCTCTTACTCATAATGGCCGTATTCTTAGCAGCTCCCTTAGTAAGCCAGACAGGAACTCTTCGCGGCAAGGTTTTCGATGCAAACGATAAGCTCCCGCTAATAGGTGCCAATATTGTACTTAAGGATGCAACTGCTATTGGTACAACGACTGACCTAGATGGTAACTTTGTACTTCCTGATGTAGACTTAGGCGATCAGATCTTACTAGTTTCTTATGTTTCGTATGCTACTAAAGAAGTGAGTGTAAATGTTGTGGAAGGTGAAAATGAAAAACTAGATATAGAGCTCTTTCCAGCTGCAATAATTGGTGCAGAAGTAATCATTTCAGCTCAAGCCCTCGGTCAGGCAAAGGCCATCAACAAACAGCTCAACTCCGATGCAATCGGTAATTTCATATCAGTAGAGAAGATTAAAGAACTACCTGACATCAATGCTGCGGAGGCTATATCAAGACTTCCTGGGGTAGCAATAAGCCGTAGTGGTGGAGAAGGTAACAAGATCATTGTGAGAGGTCTTGATCCCAAGTTTACTGCCATTTCAGTGAATGGCGTGAGACTTCCTTCAACTTCGGGTGCAGATAGATCAGTCGACCTATCAGTCATTTCACCGCAATTATTATCAGGGATCGAACTCTTTAAGTCTCCAACTCCAGATATGGATGGTGATGCCCTTGGGGGAAGTGTAAATCTTAATATCCTTAGGGCACCGGAGCAAAGAAAGTTATCTTTTAGAGGATTGGGAGGGGCTAACTTCCTAGCAAATACATTTAATGACTACCAAGCTAGCGTCTCTTTCTCGCAACGATTCTTTAAGAATAAATTAGGTGTGATAGCTACCGCCAACACTGAGCGATTCAACAGGGCTTCAGAAAAGATTGAAGTGGGATGGACTGATAATCTAAAAAATGTTATCGACACTGCTAACAATATTTTTGAACAACAGGGGACTAAGCTTGAATATACCAAGGGGAAAGAATCTAGAAGACGTTCAAATGGTACAGTCGGCTTGGATTTCGGAATTGGGGAAAATACCACTTTCAACATCCTGGGTCTTGCTTCAAGACAAGAGAATACTACCTATGATCATTCAGAAGACTATAACCAGGATGGTAACCGGGTAACTTTCAACCCCAATATTAGAAACTCCCAAATTGACCTTTATTCCCTTTCTCTAACAGCAAGGCATTCATCAAAATTTCTGACAATCGATTGGGGAGCATCTCAATCTAGAGTACAAGGTCAAACACCGCTAAACTATACATCCACTTTTGCAAATGATAATGCCCCATTTGATCCAGAAGTATTTACTGAAAGTAATAGAAAACAACCCTTCAACTTTTATAACTTTTTAGATCTCGACCAAACTGCCAACTACCTGCTGTCCACTAGCTCTTCCGAGAGCTCAAACTCAGAGACTATTACTACAGGTTTTGTGAATTTTGACTTTAATATCTACAAAAAGAAAAATACATCTATCAATTTTAAAGTGGGTGGTAAGCTGATAAATACAATCAAGGATAGGACCTACTCAGAGGATAGAGCCAGATTGTACTACCTTCTAAATAATGATAGATTTAGTCCCTTCATGGAAGAAGGAATAGGAGCTCTAGGAGTAGATCCTTCTGGTGAATTCTACTATTCTATGTCTAATTTCAGCACTGGGCTTGCCCAGACATTTACGAATGAAAATGGTGAGGTAGTTACTCTTTCCGATGAGTTTGATGTAGACAGGCTGCAACAGTTTAGCGAGATCTTCGAAGGTGATCGCAGCAAGTATTTTTATAACGATGTAAGAAACTATGACTTAGAAGAAAACGTCTCTGCTGGCTATGCGATGATCAAGGCAAAAATATCTGACAAGCTCACTCTAATTCCGGGTTTTCGATACGAATATTCAGACAACATGTACAATGGGATCTACGCCGATCTCAATGGTGACTTTGGAGAAAGTGGGAGTCTTATGGATGAAACAGCAGATGTTCAGTACGGCGTTCTGCTGCCCCACCTGCACATTAAATATAAGCCGTTGAAGTGGTTTGACCTTAGAGCGTCTTACTCTACTACTCTTGCCCGACCTAACTATAACTTCCTAGTTCCTTCAACATTGGTCAATAGGCGGGCTGCTCTCAGAGTGACACAAGGTAATCCAAATCTCAAACCTACAATCTCGACAAATTATGATCTTTTTGCAACTGCCTATTCGAGCAAGTTTGGCTTGATCTCAGCTGGAGTATTTTATAAGGATATACAAGACGCTTTCTACCCCTTCACGATAGGCTTGAACAGTGATTCACTTGTCGCTGCATATGGTTTTCCTGAAGACGGTTTTGGAAATGCAAGGCTGACCACTTATAGTAGTTCACCAGAATCAAGTGTGACTGGCCTAGAAGTGGAATTACAATCTAATTTGAATTTCCTACCTAGCCCACTCGACGGTTTTGTACTTACTTTGAATTATGCAAGACTTTTCTCATCAACGGAGATTAACCAATTCCGAGAAGAGTCCGTAACAACTGGTACATTTCCATTTTTCATGACACAAGTTTTCGTCATACCGTTTCAGAGAGAGGTGGATCTTGTAGGCCAAGCTAGACACATTTTTAATGCTTCACTAGGCTATGACATTAAGGGACTTTCGCTAAGGGCTTCTGCTCGCTACCAAGGAAGCCGAATAACAGGCTATAGCTCCTCAGCAGATAAGGATCGATTTAGCAATCAGTTTTGGAGGATTGATGCAGTTGTCAAATACAAGTTCACAAAGAACTTTAATGTCTTCCTTAACCTCAACAATTTAGGAGATCAGAAGGACATTAATTTTTTCAGATCTGAAAACTTCGTAACACAAAGGGAGCGATTTGGGTCAGGAGCAACCATTGGAATTGAATACATTATTAGATAAAATTAACATTAGTAAAATTAAACTATTTAAAATGAAAACACTATACACATTACTATTTTCACTATGCCTCGCACTTGTTGGCTTAAATGCCCAAAGCATCGAAGTACCACCCAACCTAGATGGCACTGATGCCATGCCATTTACTGACTTAAGTGACTTTATCGAAGCTGACACTGCTTCAGACGGAAGTCAGAATAATGTGGAATATCTAGTACAGAGAGGATCGCTTTACTACTTCACTTTCGATGCGAAATGGAGTTTTGATGTGGAAATCAGGGCAACAGGAGATGAGGCGCTTGGTCGTCCACTAATTCTTAGAAGAAATAAGACAGGAGGAACAAACCTTGCAAGATTATACAGTGGAACTGGTAGCTTTACACTGGATGGTCTATTCGTGATCATGGGTGAAGAAGGAGCAAATGCTGCCAGCTATGAAACAAATCCCATTCGATGTATGGGAGTCGACAAAAGATTCATATTGAATGATTGTGTTCTCGAAAAGAACAGGCAGGCCATCATTAGAAGTGAGGGAGACGGCGGCAAAATATACGTAACTAACAACTGGATAAGAAATGTAGGAGACTACCAGCAATTGCAAGGAAATGGAAGAGTTGTTGATGTCAGAACATCATTCAGTGACAGTGTTTTAATACAAGGTAATGTTATCCACAATATCTTGGATAGAGTCTTTATTGGCTTCAGAATGCAAGGACTAAACTACTTCGAATATTCTGGAAATACTCTTTTCAACCATGTTGGAAGACATGGTATGATTCAACTTAAGAATACGAAGGAATCAGTTATCACAGATAACTTGTTCATGAACCCATCAATTATGGGAACTGCACCTTCGATTGCAAATGAACAAATCAACTTCAGAGATTCCTTAAACTTCCTATTTTCTTTAGATACTTTGATAGATGGCGGTTCTGTAACCATGAGTAATAACAATGTATTCTGGACTGATGATGTCCTAGAGCACTATTCCTCATTTGATTCTGTATCACAACCACCAGTACTTAGTCCTACACTAATGTCAGCATTGTCCAATCCTGATGATGCATACTTTACTGAGGTTCTGGAATTAGGAGCTGTTCCTGATCGTGCACCAATCATCCAGTATGCAAGAGAAGCCATCACTTTCCCTGACTCGACTGGAATAACAGATATCATGGTTGAAGACATAGCCTTTGCCGGAAGTGAGTGGGACAATGGTAACATCTTTGACTTTAGCACATTTGATCCTTGCTATAGCAACGATGCAATGTCAGCAACTGCCGCAATTGATGGTGGTCCAATAGGTTCAACATTCTTATGTGACTATACATCTTCTACTTCAGAGGTTTTTAACCCACTCTTGAATTTCGCAGCATCACCGAATCCAAGTACTGATTTAGTGACATTTAAATTTAATACATCAACCGCAGGACCTGTAGATCTTACAATCTTCAACGTTCATGGTCAAAGAGTCGCCAATGTGTTTAATGGTGTAAAGTCTTCTGGTTCTCATACTGAAACATGG
>CAZMYK010000016.1:0-18246 GCA_964570435.1 uncultured Saprospiraceae bacterium
AGGTGTTAGTGAAACCCGATTTTCATTGTTTTTGATCTCTTTCGGTACTCCTATAATCATATGGCTTTTTTAATTTGCGACGAAGATAGAAAAACTTATTTCGAAATAAAAAAACCCGTGTGGACAAGACACGGGCATTACTCATTATTAAAAATACTTTAACTCATTTCAAGGGAAAACTACGTCCTTGACATCTTCAATAGTCCAACTACCATGCCAACATATGTAAATTGCTTGGCATATGTAATCGATTAAATGATAGCACTTAAAATCGGAGGCGTTCGTCTTGATTAGCAAGTTTTCACTTTGTACTTATATAGGCCTTGGAGGTTAGCTAGGTTAATGGACTAGGCTTATGTATTTGGGGCCTTTAAAGGTACTTTTGAGTAAGATGAAAGGCTCTTATGGACAGCAAGAGTAAGTACATGCGACGAAGGTTGGAGTTGTGGAGTAAGTAGAATAGGTCATTGCTCTATGATAGATCCATAAGATGAAAATTCACCCTGGGCCAGTCATTTAGCGCCAAGGCTGGGCAAAAAAAAAGCTCGTGGCTTTCCACGAGCATAAACGAATTTTACAATTAATAACCAAAACTTACACAATTCAAATATAATACATATTATCAATTTATTACATATGTATAAGACATTATTTCAATGATATATAGATATTTAAATTATTACATGTGTAATGCTTTGATATGCAGTATAATTCGATGCAGTGTCCACCATGTGCAAATAAAGTGCTAGCCTACATCCATCTGTTTTTCTGCTATTGGGAATTCTAGCATGTATTTTACTATTTTGGCCACATGAATATCGTTGTGATCTTTGAAGACAATCATCTCCTTGCAGTAAACAAGAGGGCAGGAGACCTCTCGCAGAAGGATAGAACCGATGATGACTCGCTTATAGAAAAGATTAAGGCCTACATAAAAAAGAAGTACGAAAAGCCAGGAGAGGTATTTCTAGGTTCCATTCACCGTCTTGACAGACCTACCTCTGGCGTTATCATCTATGCAAGAACTTCAAAGGCACTAAGTAGGATGCACGAAGTTTTTAGGAAGAAGGCATTGACCAAAAAATACCTAGCCCTTGTTAGTCATCGTCCACCACAGCTTGCAGGAGACCTAGAACACCACCTAATGAAGGACAAGAAAAAAAATAAGTCCTTTGTAACCAATCCGAAGAACAAGGATGGGAAGTTGGCAAGCTTGTCCTATAGGCTACTGCGAGAGGTAGAGAAGCACCATCTCTTAGAAGTGATCCTCCATACTGGACGCCATCATCAGATAAGAAGCCAACTATCGCATATTGGGTGTAGAATAGTAGGAGATATGAAGTACGGGTATCCAGATCCGAATAAGGATAAGTCAATATGCCTGCATTGCTCTGAAGTAAGCTTTGTTCATCCCGTCAACAAGGAAGTGGTAAGAATTACAGCGCATGTCCCAAGAATTCCTGAATGGTCAGGAATTCGCCTAGGAGACCTTGACTAGAAACTATAAGTAAGACTAAGACCTCCAATTCGGGAGGCATTATTTATGCCCGGAGCACTATAGTCGATGGTGAGGTCCTCGTCAATGTCGAATACTGATAAATGTTTGTCTATGTAGGACTCAACGGCAACTAGGACGTGAATTAAGATCACCACTACTCCTGCTTGCTCACTTAATTTTTGAAACCTCGTTCTAAAATTGAATAAAGATTCGATTGCCGTAATCCCTCGGTAATCTGCTTCCTCACCCATTACTCGGAGCCTATAAGCTTCATCTATTTGATTGTAAGTTCTTCTGAAGTAGATAAATGTTCCAATTGCTGTTCCTTCGGCAGCCCAAGCTATGGGTACCTTCCAGTAGTCTCGATTGTAGATCTGGCCACCGCCTGGAGCCAATAGTCCATAAAGAATCGTCCTTCCGGGATCACCATTAAATAAAGCCTTGAAGCTACTTGTTTTCTTGGTATAGGAATCATAGTCGACAGAATCAGGATCCACAAAATTATCGTCAAGTGACTGACCTAGGTCATTACTAGACGGTGACTGACCATAGGCAGTACTTAGGATAGACACTAGAAAAAGAATCAGAATGTATTTCATCCGTATCATAGAACGTAGCAAGGTTAATTATTGTTGCTAGCCTAGCAAGGCCTCGATGATTGCATTGAGTTGCTCATCTGACTTGAAGCCAATCTTTATTTCACCACTACCTTTGGAAGTGCGGCTGATCGTAGGCTTATAACCTATCTTAGCTGCGATGAGTTTTTCCATCTTTTGGACCTCTGGATGCTTTTTGTCTTTGGCCTGAGGAGGCTTCGTAGCTCCACTCTTATAATCCTTGATTTTCTTTTCAAGGCTTCGTACAGATATTTCCTGTGCCGCTACTTGCTTGAACAACTTTAATTGCAGGGCGAGGTCATCGATGCCCAATAAGGCTCTTGCGTGTCCCATGGAAATCTCCTCACTCTTGAGTGCTCTTTGAATTTCAGGGGGGAGTTTGAGTAGTCGGACATAGTTGGAAATCGTAGCCCTCTTCTTACCTACACGTTCAGACAACTGTTCATGTGTGAAGTCGAATTCACCTAGCAATCTATTGTAAGAGATGGCAACTTCCAGTGCATTAAGATTTTCTCGTTGGATGTTTTCAACCAGCGCCATTTCGAGCATCAGAGAGTCATCAGCAATTCGAATAAAGGCCGGAATTTCTTTAAGCCCCGCAAGCTTAGATGCCCTAAACCTCCTCTCGCCAGAAATCAATTGGAACTTACCATCCTTCATGTCCCTGACTGTAATGGCTTGGATAATACCGTAGGTCTTAATGGATTCAGCTAGTTCCTCCAGCTGCTCATCGTCGAAGGTGCGCCTTGGCTGAAATGGATTAATCTCGATCGAATTCAGATTTATTGTTTCAATGTGACTACTTAACTTTTTCACAACCTCACTGCGTTTCTCCTCTCCAGCTTCTATGTTATTCAGAAGTGCCCTGATTCCCTTTCCCAGTTCTTTTTTCTTACCCATCTATATTTTGCTCTTCTTCAGTTTTCTATTAAATCTCTCCATGGTTTCCTTATCATATATAGAGTCTGTGTTTTTGACTAGGAACTCATTGGCAAGGTTCAGGAAGTTACTTGTGCCCTTAGAGCTTGCATCATACAGAATGACAGGCTGACCAGCACTTGGAGCCTCACCTACCTTAGAATTTCTATGTATGATGGTATCAAAGATGTGGTCCTTGATGATTGCATTTACTTCTGCAACAACAAGGTTTGCCATTCTAAGTCTGCGGTCATACATGGAAAGTACAATACCTTCTATTTCTAAATCCTCATTGAGATTGTTTTTGACTAGATTGATGGTGTTCTTTAGTTTACCTAGACCTTCCAGCGAAAAGATCTCACACTGCACAGGAATGAGAACGGAATCCGCCGCAACCAAGGCGTTTACAGTGATCAGTCCTAAAGAAGGTAGGCAGTCAATAAAGATATAATCGTAGTCGTCTTGAATCTTTGCTAGCATTTTCTTGACCACAAACTCACGACTTCGAAGCCCTACTAACTCTACCTCAGCACCGACAAGGTTAATATCAGAAGGAAGCAGATAAAGGTTAGGCGTTGAAGTCTCTAGAATTACTTTCCTCGGATCGACATCGTCCATTATGCAATCGTATATCGAGTATTCTATATCGTCTTCGCTGACTCCTACTCCTGAACTCGCATTGGCCTGTGGGTCAGAATCCACAAGAAGGACTTTCTTGTTTAAGATGGCCAGGGCTGCAGCTAAATTAATAGCTGTGGTCGTTTTTCCTACACCTCCTTTCTGATTCGCGATCGCTACGATTTTCCCCATTTTGTGATTATAATTTGTGCCTAAGCGGCTGCGAGAATACGATGAAAAATTATATTTGCAAAGTTACAAAGATAAAGATCAACTTTTGCAAATAATAAATGTTCTCATATAAAAGCAGATAAATGATTACAGTGATAGCTGGGACGAATAGAAAAGGTAGTAAAACAAGGCAGGTGGCGCAAAACTACTTTGAAATGATCGGAGGTCATACAGAAGAGGAATGCAAGTTTCTCACCCTGGAAGACCTGTCCGATGATTTTATCCATTCAAGGATGTATGAAGAGGAGTTTCAAAATGAAGATATAGCTTCGAAGCAGGATGAATATTTTACTCCAGCTCACAAATTGGTCTTCGTAGTTCCTGAGTACAATGGTAGTTTTCCAGGAATATTTAAGCTCTTTATAGACGCCATCTCCATTAGGAACTATAAGGACAACTTTCAAGGTAAAAAGGTAGCCTTGGTTGGTGTTGCTAGTGGTAGGGCAGGGAACTTAAGAGGCTTAGACCACCTGACAACTAGCTTGAATTATCTTAAAATGAACATCTACCCCAATAGGTTTCCAGTCGCCAAAATAGGTGATAAGATGGATAGTGAAGGTCATTTTACAGACCAGGTATTGCACGATGAATTAAGTGCGCATGCAAAGGCTTTCTCTGAATTCTAGAGCTGCTCTAAGGCGACCTTCAGCTTTTGTACCGTCTTCACCGGAGACGAGGTTTCCAAGTAGTCTTTTAGGTAGCTAGGGAGACTTCCACCGCGGTCAACTAGAAACTGGTAGGTCAATATTTTCGATCCACTTGCATTTACTTCGATTTTCAGGTGACCCTTCGAAAATGGGACACGTACCATACTAGAAACCTCTGGAGTTCCATTTGGAATACTTTGAAAATCTATGATCAGAGATTCTTCAGAATAATCTCTTAGTGTAATCCTGCCATAGTCATCACGGTCACTTACTGGCCATGGAGCGTCAAAGATCGCGTAATATTCCTTGGCTTCTTTTGTATTTTTCTTGGTAATGCTCATTGAACATCCACTCATCCACTTTTCAATGTTACTAGGCTCCATCAGGAAGTGCTTAGCCTTTGATAGGTCTGTACTTAAGTTCAGAACCGCCCTAACCTCCTTGAACTCGTATCCCTCTATGGAGCGGTTGTAAAGTTTGATCCCATCTTCCTCTTTTACGAAATTCCATTCTTGAGCAGAAGTGGTATCTCCTGGGGAAAAAATCACCCCTAAGCTCATCATGATGCTAAGAATTACTAATTTCATTTTACTACTGTATTAAATATTTACAAATGTGTGTCTACTTAGTAGACGTATTTAAATCAGATTTAAGTCCAATTTTAACACAATTTTAAGCGATTAGTATATTCGAAGACTTAACAGCAATTTTTTGTCTTTTATTACTTTCTGAGCATTTTATTTTAGCTTTGTGTCATGAGTGATGATTTAAAATATGGTCTCCGTGGAGTGTCTGCGACGAAGGATGAAGTTCACGATGCTATTAAGGGCTTGGACAAGGGATTGTATGATCTAGCATTTTGCAAGATTCTTCCAGATTTCAGCGGTGGTGATGAGTCCTATTGCAATATTATGCATGCGGATACAGCCGGCACCAAACCAAGTCTCGCTTATATATATTGGAAGGAAACTGGAGACTTATCGGTTTGGAAGGGAATTGCGCAAGATTCTTTGGTAATGAATCTAGATGACATGGCATGTGTAGGATGTGTAGACAATATTACCATTTCTTCTACGATTGGCAGAAACAAAAATGTGATTCCAGGAGAAGTTATCACAGCTATCATACAAGGTACGAGAGAGCTACTTGAAGAATACTCAGATCTCGGCATTAAGATCCATCATGCTGGCGGAGAAACAGCGGATGTAGGAGACATTGTGCGTACTGCCGATGTTGGATTTACGGCATTCGCCCGCTTAAAAAGAGAAGACCTAATCATTAATGACATTCAGCCAAACAACGTGATAGTGGCCTTTTCTTCTTCTGGCCAGTGTTCCTATGAAAGTGAATATAATGGAGGTATGGGTAGTAACGGACTTACATCGGCAAGACATGATGTCCTAGATGCAAGGTATCGGTCAAAGTATCCTGAAAGTTACGACCCTCGTGTTCCGGGCTCGTTAGTTTATGCAGGTAGCCGTTTGCTTGATGAGAAAGTTACGATAGGGAAGGATGAGATGACGGTCGGTAAGTTAATTCTTTCCCCAACAAGGACCTACATTCCTTTGATTCAAAGATTCCTCCACCTCAGAAGCAAAATCGATGGGATGATTCATTGCACAGGAGGTGCTCAGACTAAAGTCTTGAAATTTATCAAGGGACGCAGGATAATCAAGGACCAGCTGTTTCCAACACCGCCACTCTTTGAAATTATTCAAGAAGAATCCAAGACCTCCTGGAAAGAAATGTACCAAGTCTTCAATATGGGACACAGGTTGGAAGTTTATACAGACTTCGAGACGGCTAATGAAATGATCGCCATTGCATCAGAACTTGATATTGATGCCCAGATTATAGGACGTGTAGAGGCTTCGGAAAGCAACGAGGTGGTCATAGATAGCAGGTATGGCAGCTATTCATATACCTAGTCGCCAGATTATTCTTCTTCATCCAGTATTTCCGGGACCTTACCCTCAATAGGACTTAGACCTTCAGCTGCCCTTCTTTCTTGAACTGCTTTCGCAGCTGCTTCGATTTCGGCGCCGCTTTTTTCAGCCTGTTTTATAACTTCATCTATTGTGCTGTCTGTCATACTTTCTACTGAATTGGTAAGATCTTCAACCTTACTAGAAGCCTCTTCCGCGTTCTCAAAAATGTCATCAGCAGGACTTATATCTTGATCTGCGTTCTCACTAGAGTCAGCCTTGTCACCGCTAAAGCGTGTTTTGATTTCTTCTGAGGCCTTAGAAGTAAATTCTTGTGTCTTATCGATCACTACCTCTCCAGCTTCTTTTGCTTTGTTCACAACGTTTTTGACAGTCTCGTTCTCCATGGCCTTACCTGCAAGATCTTCAGCCTTGTCCTTGATATACAAGCCAGCTTCCTTAGACTTGTCTACAAAGTCCTTGACATGTTCATTGTCCATGGCCTTTTCTGCAAGATCTTTAGCCTTTTCCGCAAGATCTTCAACTGTGTCTGCTGCCTTATCTCCAAAATCTTTCAATCCTTCAGCCGTTTTCTGGAAGGAGTCGCTTTCCACTATGTCCTCGACCTTTTCTTTTGATCTCCTAAATAAATTCTTGAAAAAACTCATACTTGTTTTGTGTTAGTAATAACCTACGTAATTCTGAGGGGTGATGGCTAGCATTTCCTCCTTAACATCATTTCCAACTTTTAATTGCCCAATAAAGTTCGTAATACTCTCTTTTGTGATGGTATTATTTCCTCTTGTAAGCGCCTTAAGTGCTTCATAAGGCTTGTCATAACCTTCTCTTCGCAGAATATTCTGGATGGCCTCACTCACCACAGCCCAATTATTCTCCAAGTCATGATCCATCTTGCTTGGATTAATCAGGACCTTACTAAGCCCCTTGAGAAGTGATTTATAGGCAATCAAAGAATGGCCAAAGGGCACACCTACATTCCTAAGCACTGTAGAATCGGTAAGGTCTCGCTGCAATCTTGAGATAGGCAGTTTGGCACTAAGGTGCTTGAATATCGCATTTGCCATACCTAAGTTCCCCTCTGCATTTTCGAAATCGATCGGATTGACCTTGTGCGGCATCGCAGAAGAACCCACCTCACCTGCAACAACCTTTTGCTTAAAGTAGTCCATTGAAATGTAAGTCCAAAAATCTCTGGCTAGGTCAATGAATATCGTATTAATCCTCGCCATCACATCAAATATCGCAGCTAATTGATCATAGTGGGCAATCTGCGTAGTGTAATGTGACCTGCTAAGGCCAAGCTCTTCATCTACAAATCGATCACCAAAGCTCCGCCAATCTATCTCTGGAAAGCTCACCTTATGCGCATTGAAATTGCCCGTAGCTCCGCCAAATTTGGCCTTGATTGTTACCTTTTCAAGTTGATCAATTTGCGAATCTAGCCGCTCTATGAAGACGAGAATTTCCTTCCCCATTGTCGTAGGAGATGCGGGCTGACCATGCGTCCTAGCTAGGATAGGGATTCCCTTCCATTCAGAGGCAAGGCTATGAAGACTGACAATAACCTCACTCAGTCCAGGTATCATGATCTTTTCTAGCGCATCACTTATCATAAGTGGAAAGGAGGTATTATTTATATCTTGAGAAGTAAGGCCAAAGTGGATAAACTCCAATTGATTTTCTAGTCCTATCTTCCTAAACTTCTCTTTGATGAAGTACTCAACGGCTTTGACGTCGTGGTTGGTCACCTTTTCTGTTTCTTTGATTTGCTGAGCGTCTTCCAAGGAAAAATCTTCTGCAATTTTAGAGATGCTTGCCTTCTGATCAGTCGAGAGATCAGACAATTGCGGAATGTACTGACTTAAGAGCAAGAAGTATTTGATTTCGACAATAACCCTATATTTGATTAGCGCTTCTTCAGAAAAGAAGGTTCTTAATTCCGCAATCTTGGATTCATATCGTCCATCAAGTGGAGATAGTGCAGTTAGCATTGTGTTCGTTTTTGATAAGGAAGCTGTAAATGTAAAAAAACAATGGAAGTAATTTTAGGAGTATTGATTGGAATTGTGGGGCTTCTAGGAATTGTTTTTAGCCGACTTATCACCACCTTTGTGCACGAACTAGGGCACACTGTTGCAGCCCTGTTGCTTGTCGATGGGCCAGTGGAAATGTATGTCGGTAGCTATGGTGACGAGAAGAAATCTCTGAAGATCAAGCTAGGAAGGCTGACCTTGTTTTTGTCCTTCATTATTTGGAACCTGGAAATTGGTCTTTGTGTACATCATCGCAGTAAAAGCTTAGTACGAAATATGATCGTTGTACTAGCGGGACCCTTACTGAGTCTGGCCCTGGGTTTTTGTATTTTGCTTTTGATCCTCAGACCAGACTTCTCTGATGGACAGAAATTTATACTTTCCGTTTTCATGCTTTCATCAATTTGGGACTTCTTCGTCAACCTGATTCCGCGCAATGAGCAAATTAACTTGGACAACGGGCATGGGGTTTTCAATGATGGTAGGCAGTTGATGGAGATGTACAGGATCGGCAAGCTCCCGGAGGCTTTTGTGGAATTACATCAACATATGGCAAATGATGACTTGGAAAAGGCCCTAAACCTAGCTTTAAGATTAAAGGAAGAAGATCCGAATGAAAGACGATATCACGAGGCCATTCTGGACATATATTATTGTGAAAATAAGTTGGACGACTTTCTTGCATCCTTTGAAGTTTATCGAGATCTTCATAATCCTAGACTTAGACATTTGGCGCAATGGGCCGAAATCAAATTGAAGTTGCATGCATATGATGAGGTGGTTCAAATTCTTACCAAAGTCATCTTTGAGGGAAAAGGAAACTATGAGATGCACTTTCTTCGTGGGCAGGCGCTTACCCAGCTCGGAGAGTACAAGGATGCGATGCGGGATTTTCACGCACTTACATTGGGTGAAAATGAAGATCCACGAGCCTTAGCTAACCGTGCCTATTGCCAATTTAGGCTGGGTTATGTTGCAGAGGCTTGTGAAGATGTCTTAGAGGCTATAGAGTTTGGCAAAAAAGATAGGGGAGAGATCTATTTCTTAGCGGGACAAATTTTTGAAGGGTCGGATCAGGCACGAGCCCTTTCTTTTTACAAAAGTGCTGAGCAATTGAAATATAGTCATCACGCCCTGGCGTTTAATATATCAAGGATTGAAAAATATGAATAGTATGTCAAAAAGTTATACCCTCCCAGCTCTAATACTTGCAGTAGGTTTCCTACTCGGCTCTTTTGTAATCGGTTACTACTGGAAGCAGGCGAGAAGCAATGAAAGCTTTGTTACTGTGAAAGGACTTTCCGAACGAGAGGTAAAGTCAGATAGGGGCTGGATGGCTGTAAATACACAATTCAGTTCTAATTCTCTCGAAAACATTAAGGAGCAGATGAAATCTCAGGAAGCGATTATCATTGCTTATCTGGAAGACAAAGGATTTTCCAGTAACGAGATTAAGACTGATAATATCAATATATACACGAATGACTATGCGAATGCCACTTTCCGGTACCAAGCTAATCTACGAGTGACCGTTTCATCACCTAATGTTGATGCAATAGAGAAGGCTTCAGGAGATAAGTCTGGATTAATTACTAAGGGAGTTTTGACTTCTGGCGACAAGTGGCAGAATGGCCCAAAGTACTACTTTACTAAATTCACAGATATTAAAACGGAAATGATCGCAGAAGCCACCCATGAAGCAAAGCGAGCAGCAGAAGAGTTTGCCACCAACTCAGGGGCATCGGTTGGTAATATCAGGAGGGCGAATCAAGGGATCTTTCAGTTCCTGCCTGGTGACAGATCTAATGAAGGAGCGGAGTTTTATAAGGACAAGATCATTCGGGTGGTCTCTACCCTGGATTTCTACTTGGACTAAGACTGGGTTTCTTGCTAGAACGGTATAAATAAGCGATCATTACTCAATACGTTACTATTGCGTTTACTCCTGCTTGAAATAAGATCGGATATTTTTAAAGAAAATCTTACTTCTCAAGCATTTGAATGGCTCGATACAAATTGCTCCCCTGGTAGTCTTGACCCTCTTCCATGTGTACATTCTTAATTACATACTTCTTATCGACTTCAGTTTGCCTGTAACTCTGTATCAATAGAGGAAACTCCTCCTTTTTAGTAAATACAATTTGATCTAAGATCCTACTTTCGATGCTATCATTAGTAAGGAGGTAGTCCTGAATGAAGTGATGCTTTCTTGATAAGTAGACGTCAAATCGAGTAGAGGCCCTGGGCCTACTTTTGCTTCCATTTAGCTGCGGAGTATTAATGATTGTGTCAATTTTGACCGTGAGGCATGCTCCGTAACCGTCAATGAATTTTCTTTGACAGCTTTTATAGGTCTCCTCACCAGCAGACCAGCCTCCAGCGATATTTGGAAATGGCTTAGAATTAGAAATGCTATCTTGTAAAATGGTGTATATAAGATCCCGATCTCGATCAATTAAATATTCCTTGGGTTCTATTCCAGAAACTTCGAAATCACAGTAGATGTACCTTTGATTTACATCATAAGTATATATTGAAGCACCGATAATTACCTTGATGACCAAGTATTTCATGATTTCACACCGACAGTCTTCATAAAAGCAATGACCTTCTCATTGAAGATCTTGGGTTGCTCTACGTTCACAACATGTCCGCAATTCGGAATGACTTCCAGGGTGGAAGATTTGTGATCTTGAACTAGTCGAGTAATAGAAGGCAGGAACATATGATCTTGCTCACCCATGATGTAGAGGGTTGGAATTCCAGAATCATTTATTCTAAAAAACTTAAGTAGCGGATTGACCTTAGAAGCAAGTGTGAACCAGCGAATGAACTCCTTTTGATATAATTTCTTAGCCTCATTGACAAAAAGTAACCTTGACTCCTTATGTGACTTCTTTGGCATAATAATGAAGGCAAAGAACCGGTATAAAAGAAGGTAGGGGATCACTGATTTCAGCAAGACGCCTGTCTTCATAAGGACCTGTCCGCGAAGATTGAGTTTCATCACAGCACCACCCATAATCATACTGATCGTACGTTCCGGATATCGATCAGTTATTTCTCTGATCAGGATGGTTCCAAGCGAAATTCCAATAAAATGCGATTTCTGGATCTTAAGGTGGTCTAGTACTTCCATGATTTCATCACCTAAGACATCAAATGTGTAGCGCTTGATTTTAGTGTAGATAGGCTTTTTTGATTTGCCATGTCCTCTTAGGTCTACAAGTAAGACATTGTAGTGTTTCTTAAAATCACGGATCTGCTTATACCATATTGAACTGCTACCACCTGCTCCATGCACGAATGTTACCCATTCGGCATCCTTAGAAAGCTCGTGTGTAGAATAATATAGCATCTGAATTAATGAAACGTAAGGTAGGTTTTATTTGTTTGTAAAAAAATAGCCCTTCCGAAAACTTTAACGAAAGGGCTATGATTTAGTCTTTATTTATCAATAGGTTATCCTTGAATCAGTTTAACTATCCATACCACAAAACTAACACTCGAGAAAAGGCTAGATCCGATACCTAGGTAGTAAAGAATTTGAAATAGCGCGGAGGAACCAGTTCCAATACCTGCAATCACAGCAACGGTAATCAGGATAACTGCTAATAGTCCAAATAATAACCAGAACCACATCCACTTTCTAACTGGATCACTGAACATTCCTGCTACCTTGTAGTAAGCAGACTTGATCTTTTGCTTGATCTTTTTTGCTCCGTTCTTAATCTTCTGCAAAAATCTTGTAAATTTTGTTTCTTTTTTGATGTCTTTGACTAAGAAGTTTTCGCCATCCATCTCTATCGAAGCTTCAGGAGAAATCGGATTGGTTGCGAATGATGTCTGTGTAGATAAGGCACAAAAAATGGAAACTAAAAGGAAGGTAAAAATTGAATTTTTCATAAAGTTGTTTGATTTGTTATGACATAATTGTAACAAATTAGAAAAATATTTAATATAATCCAAACAAACTTACGAAATATCCTATCGGCTCCAAGCTACATGCCAAAGGAGTTATTAGTCTCAGGCTACAATATTACAAACTTCAATACGTCGGAGGCTAATTTTGATTCAACTCTAAGAAAGTAAGTACCACCAGCTAGAGCGTCACTATCGAGAATTTGGTGTCTCCCTTCATTGATTTGTAACTTGGACTTAACAATCAACCTACCTTGGTTGTCATAGAGAAGAACATTGCTCTCACCTAAGTTTGCGTCACTTTCAATGAGTATCGGGCTGCCCTTCGAAATAGGATTTTGCACAATCGATAGTGCATTGCCGAAGCCAGTTTCAGAAGTGGAGCTCACCATTTCCACCGCCGTGAAATCACTAACCTCTGATTGGATAAGGTCACATGTATTCATTCCATTAAAGGCAGTGACCTTCCAATAGTACTTGCGTCCAATTTTTAATTCTGGAAGCAAGACCTCGGTTTCAGTCGTTAAGGTATTGAAATCGGGAACAATGAATGTCGCAGTTCGGGAGACCTGAACGATATAGTGGGTAGCGTGTTCCGGAGCGTCCCACTTAATAAGCACATTGTCCGCCTGAGCTTCACCACCATTAACAGGAAGACTCAGTTGTGCTTGATTTTCCACAGCAGGGATTTTCTCAATATTAGTTCCATTGAGTTCACCTCTGTTCATATAATTAGCCATCATGGCAGCGCCTTGGTCGTCAGCGAATATATATTCATCGCAATTAGCAAAGGAGTAGTAGGCCATCATATTTCTTTCATCCGGGTCGATGATAACACTGTCGGGATCTACTGCTCCACCGGCATAGTCACATCCGCCATTCCAATCTGTTATGTAGTCAGCAGGGGTTCCACAAAAGAAGTCCCCAGAATTTTCACAGTTAATCGTTCTGTCTACGTACTCCACTTGGTATGCAGTATTTCCTCTAAATACCTCTGTAGGAGTTGGCTCATCGGGATCATAGGTAGTGTCTTCCCAGCCAAAAAATGTATGAGGTAGGCCAAAGTAGTGGCCAAGCTCATGTGCTAAGATTACGTCATCTGTGGTCATATAAGTTCTGTCCATGTAGATTACATCGGTACCACTAGTGTAGAAACCAGAATTCCCAGAAGCTAGTCCATTGCCTACAAATATGTTTACGTTTCCTTGAACTCGTCTAATTGCAAATTGTGTATTGACGCCAGAAGGAATAGGCGGGAAGTTCATATCATACATTGCAGAATTATTAATTTCCTTTATATCCCCATTAAAATAGAACTGCATGCTGCTGCTTGAAAAGTCTTCATTGAGTTTGCACAGGGCCTCAAAAACGCGATTTATTTGAATTCTTCCATTCCCATCGCTTTTTGCAATCAGATGGAATTGCACTGGGATCCATACAGTTTCCATGCTTCTGAGATTCAAAGACTTGGAAAATTCTTTGTTTTGCAACAGCAGTTTAATATCTGCTTCAGTAGTATGGGTGCCGCACGACATAGGAACCTTGTCTTGGCCCAAGACCGTCATAGTAAGAATAAGACTTAGTAGGGTGGTAAGAATTAATTTGATCATCTTAGGATATCTTTTAAATTTACTGTCTGGAATACTTACAAACGTCTAAATTAATAAAGACTTATTAATTCGGCGGCATTATTCACTTCACAAACTAATTTATGTTAACTAGAATTACTTATTTATTGTTCATATGTTTTGCAGCTAACATTTCGTTGGAGGCACAGACGTATGTTAATCAATCTGCCACAGGCGCCAATGATGGAACATCATGGGAAAACGCCTACACGAGCATAGACTCTGCACTTGCAAAGACAGATTCAGGAGAAATCTTGCTGGTAGGTGGGACTTACAGACACGATGGTGACAGCACCGGTGTGTACAGAACATACTACGTAAAATCTCCAGTGGGGATATATGGTGGTTTTGCAGGTACGGAGGCATCTTTAGACGAAAGAGATGTTGCTGCCAACCCAACTATTCTAACTGCCGATTGGAATGGTGACGATATTGAAGGGAGATTGGATACTTTGAAATCAGATAACTCTTATCACATTGTAACAGTGGATAGCTTAATTACATCCCCTGTGACTTTTGATGGATTACACTTTACCGGGGGAGCTACCACCTTGAATGGGGACTTAGGCCAATATGACAGAAGGGGTGCTGGAATCTACGCATGGTCTACGATCAATGTGAACAATTGCACATTTACCGGGAACCTTGCGAGAGGGGCAACCTGCATATTCTTAGATCCAGCTAAAGCAGGTGGATCAGGTTCTAATATTACCAACAATGTATTTTCAGGCAACTACGCTGATAATCGTGGAGCAGGGATCTACTTCTTCAATCAAACAGACATCCTCATCGAAGGAAATGAATTTAGTGGCAATACTACTGCAAGGGGAGTGGTATATCCATTCCGCTCGGAGAATATTATGATTAGAAATAATAAGTTTCTGAACAATTCTGGGTCATACTCAGATGGCTTTTGCTCAGGAGTCTTCATGTTTAGATGCTTTGGGGTGACTGTCGAGGACTGTGAATTCACAGGAAACACTGCAGGTAGCTCTGCTGCTCTTTACTGCGACCTTGATTCTACACATGCCGATTTTGACGATAACTTGTTGGTTAAGAACTGTACTTTTACAGATAATCAAGCTATGGGTGGTTCTGGTGGAGCTATGTTCATTTGGCAAGCCACAGGTATCACAATGGAGAATACCACATTTGCAAATAATAGTTCCACCAACTTAGGTGGAGTGATGTACCAAGATGGAAGGGATCAAGTAATTAAGGAAGATAACCTCGTATTCAAGAATTGCACCTTTATGGGGAATAGTTCTCCTAACAGCGGGGGAGCGATTTCAACCTGGCAGTCTAGTACATCTTTCTACGACTGCGTCTGGGATGGCAATAGTTCTACAGATGGTGCGGCGATGTTTTCAGGTGGTAGCAGAGGTAAGTTTGTGAAGGTAATGAATTCAGAAGTTCTCAATAGCTCTTCTAGTGGGTTCGGAGTTATGAATCTTTATGGAGGTGATGCTATTTTTACCGTTGATAGTTGTGAATTCAAAGACAACTCTGCTGGGTCAAGTGGTGGCGCCATAATTACAGGATTCATAGCTGAGACCAACATTTCGAACACACTCTTTGATGGGAACACATCTGATGGGGGTGGAGGTGCAATAAGGATGCAGAACGATGGGACTATATTGAATCTTTCAAACAATGTTTTTACAGAAAACATTTCGATGGGGAATGGAGGCGCTGTATTGACAACTCAAGGTTCACATACGATGGTGGATGATTGTGAATTCACTGGCAATGGTGCTGAGTCTGGAGGGGCGATTGCATCTTTCGAAGATACTACAGTTGCTTCTCTCGTTATAAACAATACAATCATGCAATTTAATTCTGCAAGTACCCAGGGTGGAGCCTTGAATATTGTTGGTCCTGATACTGAAATCACTAATTCGGTGCTCAATAACAACTTTAACCTTAACGGAATTTCAGGAGGTGCAATCTCAGGAAATTCTTCTGGAGTTGATGACACAGTAGTAATTAAGGTTGTCAATAGTACGATAGCTGGAAATGAAGGTCCTGTAGGTGCAGGTGTTGGTTTATGGACCGACGGTGAGCTTGGTAGTACCACACTCTACACACAGAATTCAATCTTCGCTAATGAAGGTGCCAATTATGCGATCGAGGAAGGAACACCAAACGTAGTTAGTATGGGTGGTAATCTTAGTTCTGATGCTTCTTTCGCAGGGCAATTCAACGAGGACCTAGACTTGGAGGAAGTAACAGATGCCTTGTTCATTGGCCCTGACGATAGTGACTTCCACCTCCTTGCTGGTAGCCCAGCGATCAACATTGGAGTTGAGCCAGCTCCGACAACAGACATTGAGGGCCTCGAAAGAGTAGGGCCACCGGATGCAGGTGCTTATGAGTCTCAGTTTGATGTTAGCGTTAAGGACATCCTTGTTGCTAATAATAATCAACTTAAGATTCTTCCTAATCCAGTGCTATCAGACCTTAATATTCTTATTGAGAATGATATGAAGGGAGCCTTAAGCGCTAGATTGTTTAACGTTCATGGACAATTGGTGCAAACTTGGAACTTTACAAAGGTATCAAGTAAGAGCAATGAGCAATTTGATGTTGCAGGTCTTCCGAACGGTTTATATGACTTGGTTGTTGGAAATGAAGAAAAAGTTGTAGCTGCAAAAGTTGTTAAGCAGTAAGAAATTGATCAGATAAAGTCTGAGAGCCAGTAAGTCCTTGCGATTTGCTGGCTCTTTACTTTGGGCTCACTTGCCAGTAATGGCTTTACCCATCCTTGCATACTCGTTTCGCACATGCTCAGGCAATCCTCTTGCTCCTAAAGAAGTGGGAAAATCAAAGCCGCTGGGCCAGAAATAACCTATGATACCAATTATTTCCTTATTAGAGTTGGCCACTTCGTAGTAATTCCGAGCTACCTCATCTAGATTGTTCTTTGTGATACCACCCAAGTTATGAAAAACAGGCAGGTGATGAGCGTCTAAGATGAGGAAGATTTTCTGCTCATTAGTTTTAGCATCCAAAAGGACCTTTAGCTCTCTTTGATAGTCTTCATCTGTGCTGGGATCTTTGATGAAATAGTGGTCAAATCCAACCCAATCAACAGATTCGGGAATTTTCATCTCATCGATGGCGGCATAAGCCTCAACCATTAGAAGAGGAATATCTGGAAACCTAGCATCAAGGAAGTCACATGCCTCTGTAAATTCTTCAGCAGGAATGCCATTCCAAAAAGGTTCTTCACCGATATAGAATGAGGCAATGTATTTAGAATTTGTAGAAAGCAGGTTGGTCTCGGTGAATTCGTCCCATCGTTCCTTGTAATCAGCCCTTAAGCCATAGATGATGCCACTCATTCCACCTCCTACAGACTTTTTCTCAAAAAATAATTCGTGTAAGTGCAGGTAGGCCTTCATTTGGTAGCTATCCATGATTTCTAGATTAGAAATGATGTTCTGCTCAGGGCTGACAACAAAGATATCAGCAATGTTGCTGAAGGGAGCAACCTCATCTGAATAGTTGGTCTTTGGATCATCATCGCTAGGATCGTTGAAGAAAACATCAACCAATGAAAAGCCAAAGTACTTAAGGTTAGGGTTGCTTGGTGGATCTAGTGCTTGATTGTTAGGATCCTTGGCACAAGCTATTAGGGACAGGAAAGAGACAAAGAATATAAAACTTCTCATAACTTGGAATGCTTTGCTATAAAAGGAACGAAAGTGAAATCATAATGTTACACTATTCTAGGCTTGCCTTGACTTCATCCTTGTAGAATATTAAGGTCTCTTCTAATTTCTCGTAGGTGTCAGTACTTACTTGCAATTGGTCAACTTTTTCTCCTATCCCAAAATCAATCAATACATGTTTTTCCACCTTCTTAATTGCTACAAGTTCATTCCAAGGAATAAATAAGGGGGGATGAAAGGGCCTGTAATATTTAACAACTCGAAGATAGATCCCCTCTTCATTGTATTTTAGTCGGAGTCTTGCTGTATAGTTGAGGTCATTGATTCGGGCATCAAATCTTCCATATTCAGTGCCATGAAAGAATTCTGAGGACTTGTATTTTCTCGCTAAATTTGACCAGGCTGCCTTTGAAAATAGGAAGAGACTTATGATCCATAGTGGTCCTAGTGCAAATAAGACGTAGATGGCTATCTGATTCATTACTTGTAGATTAACTTCAAAATTAATATCGTCG
>CAZMYK010000017.1:0-1219 GCA_964570435.1 uncultured Saprospiraceae bacterium
CATCGATGAAGGTAGGTTTCGTGTCCATTATGTCAACTCCGTAGTTTGCTACCAAATTTTCAGGTCTGACCGTCTCAGCACCTAAATAAGTCATTTCAGTAGAAATGTCACATGGCCACTCTATGTTGTCAGTATCAGAATGTCCTGTTGCGCAATCTGAAATAGGTGCACTGCGACATTCCGTATCACACATAACAAAGGGCACACAGTCGAATTGTTCCACTGAAATTAGTGTAGAACAAGTAGAATTATTTGCCAAGGTTGTAATTGTTGCTGTCAAAACCTGTCCAACATGTGAGAGCCCAATTATGTTATTCTCTACTATTGCACCAGACATATCCGTAAGGCTTAAAGTACTTTCGTAGCAAGCTGTATTATTGGTGTGGATCATGTTCTTATTTAAAACATGCGTTTCGATAATCTTCAGATCATAGTCCACAAGGCATTCCGATTCTTCAACCTCTGGCCCCTGTACACTGACCTCTGTTATTACAGAATTAACATTTCCAGATTCATCAGTAACACTGAGCGTCACATCTATAATCTCACCGATCATATCACACCCAATGTAATTTGGGCTGGCTTCGAATGTAACTTCACCACAGTTATCATAAGATCCGTCATCTAAGACTGATGGATTGATAACAAAGGCCTCGAAGCCTGCAGGGATTTCAATTGAAACTGCCAGGTCTCCAATTGCGACAGGTGGCGTATTGTCTATCACGCTTACGATCGTAGAGCATGTTCCCACAGCATCGGTTAGTGTGACCGTAATATCTTGGCCTACATCAGCACAAGAAAATTCACTTTGAGACAAAACTAGGTCCCCACTTGCTTCGTTCGTGAGTAAACTTTCAGGTAGGAGAATAGAAACCGGGTTCCAGGCATGCAAGGCAAACACCACAGCCTCCTCGCACTGAGGTTGAGCCAATGCTCCGACCCTGCAAATACCAAGCAGTAGCATTGCCAATGAAAATTGATAAAACTTTTTCATAATTTTGTTTTAGTTTTTGTTCCCTTGCAGGTAATACCGCGTTCCAAGTTGTATGCCTGCTTGGGAATGATTAATTTGATAATTTTGCTTTATTGAATTAATTGGATTAAGTGTATGTGTGTATCCTCCTCTAAGAATAATTTCAAAACCTTGAATTGCATATCCTAGCTCTAACCCTACGGACGGTTTGAGACCCCATGATCTTTGGTAGTACTGGCCTTTATC
>CAZMYK010000017.1:1229-11905 GCA_964570435.1 uncultured Saprospiraceae bacterium
ATAGTATCCATCGGAAAAGTCAGGAACATAGCCACGCGATAAAGTCAAGAAATTGTAGTCCATCCCTGCTTGCACACCTAATCTTAATCGTCTTAAGAGCAGAAAGTCTTTCTGAATCTTCAAGGCCAGATCATAGCTTTGATGTCTCCGGTGCCAAACAAGGTCAGAACTTGTAATGGTGGTCGTCTTTACTTCTCCCGCCCTCGCTTCTTCTTGCCCCAGCGCGTCAATATTAACAACAGGTAGCCCCTCAACAGCTCCATTGCCAAAGAGCATTTCCGTATTTTCATATCGAGCAATCAGATGGTTGTAATTGAGCCCACCGCTAATGCTCCACCGATTCTTAAACTGATAGGATACTGCAAGTGAAAACGATGAGCCGACTAACCCTCTGTCATTGAAATCGCCTCTAGTACCCTTCCAATTGACTAGGGAAAGGTTCGCTCCACCAGCTGCAATCAATGATAATCTTCTTTCTCTAAGTGGCTTTACACCTTTTCTATGCTCCCTCAAATCCAAGTCCATCTTGAAGTCAGATGCTTGACCGACAAGTATGGGATGTGGCAAGTGTAAGTAGGAATAGTTGTGAAGCTTCCTTGTAAGCTCATTGTTCTTAGCAGTTTCAGGAATCAATGACCCTGACGTGGCCCTCCACTCTTCTAACTTAGAATCCTTTGCCATCTCTTGTGTAGTCTGATTGACTATTTTTCTAGACTGAGGTAGGTCGGTCAAAAGGGCTAAATCATCGTTAGAGCTAATTCCTGGAGAGTTGATTTTCTTCCTTGGTTTAATTCTATCTAGTGACACGTCAGAACCTCCTTCTGTCCCATCCTCATTTACCCTGACTTCATCCAAAATACCCGTTTGATCCGGCTCCACAGTAGCAGCCTCCACCTCTTGGACGGCAGGGCTCTCATGCTTTACAACAATCGGAGACAAGACTGCGGGAGTGTTTAGATCAGTTGAAAACAGGCTGTACCCCCACATTCCACCAAGTACTACTAGTAGGGCTCCAAGAAAGTAAAATATCAGTGCACCTCTACGTTTCCTTTTAGGTAAATGGGGCGAAAGATCATCCCACAAGGCAACCTTATCCAGGCTGAACTTCTGATCTTCCAAAATGTCTCTAATTTTCTTATCCTTTTTATCCATACCCGACTATATAATGGCTTGTTTGAATATATTTTTTCTAATGATCCTTACCTCCCTCGGTGAATCACTATTATCATTTTCTGGCTCTAGAAATCTTGCCCTCAGCATTTTTAGAGCCCTAGCTAGTATTGACCTAGAACTACTTTCCTTAATTTCAAGGAAGGCGGCTATCTCCTTGTGGGAATACTCCTCTACCAAGTACATATTAACCACCAATCTATATTTTTGAGGAAGGCAGTCCAGGTATTGATTCAGAGATTCTTCTTCGATCAAGACCTCCTCACGATTTTCACTTTTCAAAGCGAACGTAGGTGACAATTCCTGCACTTCCCACTTATTTTCACGACGCAAGATTTCCTTGCACTTATTAATGGTCACCATCTTTATCCATGACTCCCACTTGCCTCTTTCCTCGTACTTATCGAGATTCCAAAATATCTGAATCCAACTTTCCTGTAGACAATCCTTGGCTAAAGTTTCATCTCTAACATAGCGCATACATAGATTGTAAAGGACATCACTGTATCTTTCCACCATAAGACGTTGGGCCTTCTGGTTCATTTTCCTGCACTTCTTAATCAATAAAGATTCCTTCAAAAGTCCACTTCTTATTTCTTGCTAATTATGTATCCTTCTACTTCAAAATTTCCTGCCTGTGGAGGATCTATTGTTTGCATCCAGATTTCTCCACTAAAAAAGATTCGGTTCCACTCATCTCCATCCTCCTTGAAATATGAAATCTCGCAAACATCTATACCACATCCATCCGCGGCATTTTCACAAGACACAAAATATCCTTGTTCACCAAAGCTGGGATCATTAATCCCAACATTGATGTATTCTTCTTCATAACTGCCTTTGGCGGAAGCCTCGACAATAAATTTCACTTCATTACTGGCTGAAGACAAGATCGACTTCTGCATCTCGCGATTTGCATTAAAAGCTGGGTAGACCTTAGTATTATCTCTAATCTTCAAAAATGAAAAGCCGTCTTTAAAATCAGGGCAGTTGGTAAGGTAGTGGATGGCGCCCTTCTCTCTCTTCCACAGTAGTTCTGGCCCAGCTCCAGAAATCAAGGTAAATTCATCTCCATCAACAGGTAGCCAAGCCACCTCATTTCTTGGTATTACAAAGGAGCGCTGCTTCCCTGAAAGATCTTGGATCGTTAATGCCTTCTTATCTTCCATCCCACCCACGCAATTAATGACTTCAAAGTCACCGCGTAGGTAGTGCAAGTCCTTAAAATTCGATGGTATCTCTAACTCACTTTCTGAGTCCGAAGCACTTTTCAACTCATGGCTAAGGAGCACTTGAGACTTTGTAAAAAACTCAAGCTTGGTTTCTTCCTCTGATTCGTAAAAAAAGGCATATCCACCTGCTGAACTTGTGAAAATGGTGCGATTCACATGTGGTGAGGTTACGGTTAAGGCTTGTTTTGCAATGGCCGTATTCTCCAATTCCAAATTACCTCGATGATATACAGCACTATGGGAGGTACCGATTGCAAACCATCCGTCACTTTTCAGCTTACTTGTATTCTGTCCACTTACTATGTCGGAAGCATGGATCCATAATCTTTCATCCTTTGAAAACCAGTACAATTCAGCCATGTCCACACCGACATTCAGTTCTAACTCTCCACTTGTTATTGACAAATCACGACCAGTCTCATCTTGAAATCCAAGGAAGAATGATGCACTGACATCCACTACAACACGTCTTCCTTCCTTATTAATAGCATAAGTAATGAGGCCATCGTTAAACGAATCTTCTGTGCTAAAGTTTCGCTCGCTGTATACCCTGCCTTGGTAATCAAGACCACTTTGATCAGTAAAGGAGGGAGTAATGATTTCTAATGCAAATTCATCAGTATCAGACCATTCTTCTGATAATTCCTCAAGCTTAAAGGGGGATAGAGTGGTAGCCTGAAGATTATTAACCTGGTTTTCAATGATTGTTGTTTGAAAAGCCCCTACCCTAGTATTGTCTACAAAAAGTTCAATAAACTGTCCCCGCTGGTTCAAATTTTTGACATCTTCAATCAAACCAGAGTCGGTGTTGATTTGGTAGGAGGTACCGTTGATCAAAGCTGCATTTGCCGCCATTGAGTTCCCACCATCGGAAATCTGGTCCAAGTGAATATCTGCATCCACTATCACCGTAGTGGGTCTTTCCACTTCCGCCGTGATGCTCCTATCTATATCCTTGTAACAAGCCTGTAGAATCAAAACAAAGCTACCTAATAATAGTGCTTTTCGCATAGTAATGAGTTTGTCTTTGCCCTTATAAGAAGATAGCTCATCCAAACGCTGCACAAGAATGAACTTTTCTAAATAATATTAACCTCAGCTTCCAGTTTAATACTGAATTTCTTGTCAACATCCTCAATAATAAGTTGAGCGTAGTCCCATATTTCACTTCCACTTGCGTTTCCATGATTCACAATGACAAGCGCTTGCTTACGATAAGTCCCAGCATCACCAAGTCTTCTGCCCTTCCACCCGGCTTTTTCAATAAGCCACCCGGCAGGAACTTTAATATACTCATTATCAATAGGATATGAAGGAAGGTCACTATATCTTTCTTTGAGCGAGGTAAATTGCTTGATACTGATTATGGGATTTTTAAAGAAGGATCCGGAATTTCCTATTGAACTAGGATCAGGTAACTTGCTTTGCCGAATTTCGATCACAGCCTCACTTACTTCTTTGATATTGGGAAGGTTCAAGAATCTTTCTGCAAGAGGTTTGTAGGAAATATTGATATGATGCTTTGTCGTTTGAAGCCTGAAGTAGACATATGAAATAAAGTACTTACCCTTATTTTCATTCTTGAAGATTGAGTTCCTATAGGCAAATTGACAATCGTCCTTATGAAAGATCCGTGTCTCATGACTCTCAAGATCTATGGCTTCTAGTTTTTCAAAGACCTGGTCTAATTCTACGCCATATGCTCCAATATTCTGAATGGGTGATGCTCCGACAGTACCTGGGATAAGAGAAAGATTTTCTAAGCCGCCAAAGTCCTGATCAAGTGTCCACAGGACAAACTCATGCCAGTTTTCTCCACCTCCCACCTTCAAAACGACCTCACCGTCCTCACTTGAAATTTTTTCTATTCCAAGAATCTCATTCTTAAGTATTGTATTTGTTTGATCCTTAGAAATCAACAAATTAGAACCGCCTCCTAGGATAAAGTAGGGAGACTCATCTCTCTCCAAAATCTCTTTAAGCTGCTCTGTACTTGCTATCTTGTAGAGAAGCCTGCACTGGGCATCAATTCCAAAAGTATTAAATGGTTTAAGGCTAATTTCTTCAAACCTGTTCATATTACAATAATATGAAATATCACAGGTATCTAGTCATCGAAGCGCTCTAATTTTTTTCTCAGCTTGCGGAAGCCAAGGACATTGATGTTGTAACTCAGACCCAAATTGAAGGTTGATGCTCGAGATTGAGTGTCCCAACCATACCTACCGAAGGCTTCTACGTAGAATCCTCCGATTCCATAACCATAAGTCAACTCCCCTACAAAGACTGGAAAGATTTCCCTACTTATACCTTCCTGAACACCGGTATTATTTACCCCATACCACTCCGTTCTGGACATTTGATATCCTCCTCCTATCGACCATCCTGAAGTCAGCTCCGAACTAAATCCACTGTTACCATTGAAATTTAGCTTAGCCATAAGCGGGATTGCTACACTTCCCATTCCACGAAATTCTCTAAGAGACAAGGAAGTAGCTCCCCAATTAACGTATGATTCTACAGATACTGAAAAGTTATCTCCTCCCACCCACAACTTGGGCCCAACTTGTAAATTTAGGACGGCATTCCCCGCCGAACCGCCTTGAGGATTAGTATATCTTTGGTATAAGTCATTACCCACAACCATTCCTAGGCCGACTTGGGCTTTGACAAAGGAGAAAGCAAAACAAACGAGAACGGAAAGTATTAGTTTTTTCATCTTATTGGTCATTTTAAGTATATACTATATTCGACGAAGGCGATTTCAAAAAGTTACACTATGTTGCTTGAAATTGCAACTTTGCTAAGCTCGAATATGCACCATCCGCTAACTGAGTAAGTTCAGAATGGGTGCCCTTTTCCACAATCTTGCCGTTTTCTAAGACATATATCTGGTCTACATCTACAATAGTTGAAAGTCTGTGTGCAATGATGATCGATGTTCGGCCCTTCATTAATTCGTTCAGTGCATCTTGGACCAACTTTTCAGATTCTGAATCTAAAGAAGAAGTAGCCTCATCCAAGATTAGTATTTTTGGATCATTCAAAATAGCCCTTGCAATTGCGATTCTCTGCTTTTGACCACCAGAAAGTTTGATTCCTCTTTCTCCAATCATAGTCTCTAACCCATCAGGAAATCTACTGATAAATTCCCATGCATTGGCTTGTTTTGCAGCCAAAATGACTTCATCCTTACTTGCATCCGGCTTACCATATGAAATGTTCTCAGTAATTGTACCTCCAAATAGAAGTACCTCTTGAGGAACGATCGATATCAATGATCTAAATGCTGTTAGGTCATAGTTTTGGATGTTTTGCTGATCGAGTAATATTTTCCCACCATTTAGATCATATAGTCGCATTAGCAATTGCACAATGGTTGATTTACCAGATCCACTTTGGCCGACAAGTGCAATTTTTTCACCCGGCTTGACCAATATATCAATGCCTTTGAGGACTTCAACATCTTCTCTAGAAGGGTAAGAAAACGAAACTTGTTCAAAAGTGATCTCTCCCTTAATGTTCAAGGGATCCTTCGTAGACGAGGAAAGATCCAAATCTAATTCTCCCTTCGTTTCCAATATCTCCCTCAAGCGTTCCGTACCTCCTAGAGTCGATAGAATCTGAGTATAAAATGTTCCTAGACTGCCAAGAGACCCACCTATAAAAGCCATATATGTAATGAAGGCAATAAGCTCTCCGATAGTCATCGTGCCATTGTCGACCATCTTGAAACCGTACCATAGGATAAAAAATATCCCGCCAAATAGAACAACGATAATGAACGTAGAAAACAGTGCGCGAAAGCGAGCTAGGTCTAAAGATATTTTCACCAAGTTGGAGATCTTCTCTCCATACCTTGTAAATTCAAACATTTCATTTGCAAATGACTTTACAGTTCGAATACCTTGCAGAGATTCCTCCACAACGATGTTCGTTTCTGCCAACTCCTCTTGTCTTTTCTTAGACAGCCTCCTCACAAATCTGCCAAAAAAAACTGCTCCTACAACGATAAATGGGAATGAAACCAACATGACAACAGACAATTGAGGGGCAGCATAAATGACGTAAGCAATTCCGACCACTAGAATAAAAATCTGTCTCAAGAACTCAGCAAGGGTGATCGAAAATAATTGCTGTAATTGATCAACATCAGAAGATATCCTACTCATTAAATCTCCAACTCTATTTTCTTCAAAGAAGAAGACTGGTAGGGTGATCAATTTCTTGTAAAGGTCCTTTCTTACATCAGCCATTCCTTTTTCACTTACCTGGGCAAAGAAAATCACCCTAAAGTAGGACACCAAACCCTGGACAACTAGTAAGACTAGGAGAATCTTAGCAATCTGTGGGAAGTCTAGGCCATACTTTGAATTACCTGTTGCTATATCTGCCATCTGACCCGTAAGCCACGGAAAGACCATGACCAGCAAACTGGAGACTGATAGGAGTATTAATCCACCAATGAAGTACCACCTGTAGGGTCTAACAAACCTAAGCATCTTCCAGGCTTCAGCTAGTTGAGCCCTAGACAACTTTTTTGACTTTTCCTCTTCTTCTTTCATATCTTAAATTGACGCAAAGGTAGTAATTATGAACCACTAAGAATTTGGAAAGTTTTGAGATCATTCTATTTTTGTATGTACGAAAAAATCAATTTAACGATGAAATTTGCCATTGCTTCGATCTTCAGCATTCTCTTATTTGCCGCTTGTCAGGAAAAACCTGTGTCTGTAGCTGGAGGGATTGATTTATCAGGCTTTGAAACCAAGGAGGTAGAAGGCACAGAATCTTTTTATGCGATTAAAAAGGGTCCAGATGGCAATATATTAGAGGAAGGTATTATTACGTCGGGTTTACAGGATGGAACTTGGGTCACCTATTGGACTGAAGAAGATGATGTGAATAAGATTAAAACAGTCACCACCTATGTTAACGGCACTATCAATGGGCCATACATGGAATTCAATGAAAGAGGCCAAGTAGAAAAGAGAGCAGCCTTCCTAAATAATCAGTTTCATGGGCTGTACTCGGAATACAAATTTGGCAGGCCTATCAAGGAATACAATTATAATGAAGGAGTACTAGATGGTGTTTCTAAAGAGTATAGCGATCGGGGTAACATTTTGAAGGAAACCTCTCACAAGGCAGGAAAGCTCGAAGGCACATATAAGCAATACGACGAAGAAGGCAATATCCTCCTAGAGTACATCTATAAAAATGGAAAGAAGGTCAGCGGCGGTATGATTGAATCAAAATAATCGCCAACGAACATATTAATTTATTTTTAATATGTATATTTAGCCCTGCTAAATAATAGGTATTTGAATCCGAATCCATACAGTCTTAATCATGAAGAAGTTGAAACATTGGACTTTCTCACAGAGGAGAGAGCCATAGCACTTCTCACAAGTTCACAAAATCATGTAGGCAATCTACTAGTGAAGACCTTTATTTTGGGTGAATTAGCAAAAGGCAGGACGTTTATAATCAGGACGGAGGATGTACAACGGTGTGCTGGCCTCCTTGACCAATGGGACCTTTCTGACCTCAAATTGATACTAAAGAAAGATACGCTAATCAGCAAATCGGATCTTGATAAGAAGACTATTGAAGATCGGACCTACCAAATCGAGGCCATCAAATCACATACTAGGTATCAAAAGTCTTTAGAGGCATTGAGAAAGGTTCAAACCTTGTACAATGAAAAGGTTTTTGGTGAATATTCACGACCGAAACTGAGCGAACTAAGATTCCTATCTAAGACCAGACAAAGCCTGAGTGATATTGATTTAGACGTTTCCTATAAGAACTACACCTATGGGCAAGAGGAGTTTTGGGCGCTGCGAGGAAGGGTGGAAAAGGCCTCTAAGTATTTTAAATCCTCCTATAACTTTCTAAAGTCTAGCGATGAGTTTTGTGATAGTGTCTATAAAGATTTTCATCTTGGCGAAAATCAAAAGATCGTTTTCAAGTATCTCAGTAAATTCTTAAAAGATACAGAATCGCTCTGCAAAAGATATAAATCAAGCTTCCAGGAAATTCACAACGCGCTATATAGCAAGTATTTGCAGCAAATCCAGAAAATTAAAAAGCAAAGTCAAGATTTAGACCTCTACTTATCTTTTTACCAGATTGAATATGATTTAGCCGGAAAGAATAAGGTTTTTGGTCGTGGGAAAGATCCGCTGGAAGTGGAAAAAAAGGAACTTCGGTCGCGATATCAAGTTTTGCTTGATGCAATAGAAGGTGTCCATCTTTTCAAAGTCAAATGCCCCGAAAACTCTTGGAACCCAGACGTTGTAGAACTCACTAAATTTAATGGAGACCTGCAAAAACTTCTAAGTAGTGCCCACCAGATCATACAGTCTAAGGTGGAAGAACAGTTAGAAATTATAAATGCCAGGAACTACAGCGCTCCTAACCTTATAGATATTCAGGCGGAACAAGAAGATCTAATCCATGCTATTAATGGCTCGCAACTTTTCAGGACCGAAATCCATAATCTCAGCATTAGCTCATGGAAAAACTACGAGTTTCTAAAGCACTTGCGAAATAGGTTGATCAAAAACAAGGTTTTCTTAGAGGCTAATATGGACTACGCGATCTATCGTAGCTTTGAATTTTCAATAGATAAGAAGACTAATGACCTGATCTCGGCTCTTCATAGTACCAAGAGCCACAAATGGGTCGAAGCATTCGAAACATGGTACTTCAAGGCACTTTTCGACAAGCACTTTCTCCATGAGCTTATCGATTTAGAAATCAAGTACCTTGAACTAGAGGAGCAGAAACATGAAAATGCCGAACATAAGGCCTTTAGGATTTCGCATGTCTTTAAACAATTACGCTATTCCAAGAATCAACTTGCTAAAAAGATTGGAAAAGATGGCTTAGATTGGAAGTCAGCAATCATCTCAGATTCAGATGGTTTCAAGTATAATTTTCCGATTATAATTTGTGATACTGAGTTCTTTGCATCGGAACTTGACAACCTGAATTATGACTATTTAATATGCGAAGAGAACAAAGAAATACCCACTAATCTATTTGCAAATACTCATTTCTCATCCATTGTGTGCCTAAGCGCTCGCAAATTCGAAAGGTCCCTTGTAGAAAAAGCGCGACTTGCTAAGAACTACGGTTTATGTAAGGAATTCAAGATTAAATCAAGCGGTCTAGCACACCCAATTAGCTTGCAAGATGGCGCCAAGTCAAAATTACTCGTCGCTAAGTACCTAAGTAGTGTCCTTAAGGAAGCAAGTTCAGAAATCAAGTTCTTCAGCGCTAAAAACTTCTCAATTATTTCATGCATGTCAGATTTCTGTATGAAATTATTGGAAATTGAACTTCAAGAGCTTCGAATTAAGGCCCTCAAGTTTACCCACCTAGAATCAGGAATTGTTGAGGATGTCCTAATAAAGGAGGATGATTCTAAGTACCTTGTCATCCAAGACGGATTCATTGATTCCAACAAAGATATCGAGTGGCAGATTACCGCGTTAAGATTGCTTTCGCAAGCAGGTATCCACATTTGTTACCTTAACTCATTTGCCTTAGCTAATTCTGAATCCAAAAGAGTGCTAGATTTCTTAAATATCAAAGAGCTAGTCAAAGATCCTATTGCAGAAACCAGCTATGAACCTTAATCTTTCTCTTTTAAATTATACTTCGCAACTCAGATTAAGCGAACGAGAAGGTACTAAGTATGTATATGATGTTATACGGAAAAAGGATATTGTCCTCTTACCAGAGGAAATGGTACGTCAATGTATATTGCTATATCTTCTGAATGAAGTCGGCATTTCTCAGAATCACATAAGAGTAGAAAAAGGCATTAAGGTTAATGGCCTATTTCGCAGAAGTGACATCATAATTTATGATCGCAACGCGCTACCTAAAATGATCATAGAGGTTAAGAGACCAGAACATGCTATTAGCCAAAAAGTCTTAAACCAGGTCGCGATGTATAATATTCCACTTCAAGTACCTTACTTGATGGTCAGTAACGGGAGAGAGAATTACATCTGCAAGCTTGACTACGAAAATAACAGCTACGAATTTGTCAAGTCGTTTCCTCAATATGAAACTTTACTATGAAAGTTATTAACTTGTGGATATGAAGTGGAATCAAGAAGAATTCATAGCCTATTTACTGATATATGCATCTTATGCTGATGGCAAATTTGTTCCTGAGGAACGACAGATGATATTAGACAAGGTGAGTCAGGAAAGTTTCCACAATATAATGGTTGAATTTTCTCTTGATTCGGC
>CAZMYK010000017.1:11921-18015 GCA_964570435.1 uncultured Saprospiraceae bacterium
TCAAAAAGTACGAAGGTGTCTACTACCCTACTGCGGCTCGGAGAAAGGAACTAATGCACATGGTAAAGGAATTGTTTTATTCTGATAAAGACTACTCCCAGCAGGAGCAAAGCATGTGGAAGCGCCTAGCTGCTATCATCTAATCCAACTATCTGTCGAAAAAGGTATAATTCGTTAAGGTTAATGAAAAATCTGTTAAGAATTATTTAATTCGAGCTTTTACTGATACACTCCTGTTTTTCAATCCGTCTGATTAAAAAAATCAAGATTATGAAAAAGTTAGCAGCGTTATTACTATTTATGGGTCTAGGTCTAATGTCCATACAAGCCCAAGACAACTGGAAATCAGGAAGCAATGAAATCAACATAGGTGTCAAGCCGTTTCACTTTGGTCCTACTAGCCTAGGCTACAAGGCAAAACTAAGTAAGAAGAACTGGTTAAGAGTGGGCATCACAGACCTCGGATTCAGAGATGGTGCTTCGGGAATGAGACTAGGTTTCGAAAAGCAAAAGAACTTACTAGTTAGAACAAGGATCACTTATGGGTTAGAGCCTGGAATATATTTTGACTATGATCGTATAGACAATGATTTCTCATCTTATGATGTGGACCTAGGTATTCCTGTTGGAGTCCAAATCCACCTGAGTAAGAGGATTTTACTTGGCTTCGAAGCTAGACCAAGCATCGGAATATATGAAAACTATATTGCAGACGATAGTCCGGAAAGAGTTAGTGAATTTGGTGGAGGCGTCGATTTCTTCAATGGCATCAAGACAACATTAGGCTACAGATTTTGATGAGTTATGATTAAGATAAAGCAGCGAACCTCGATAGTTCGCTGCTTTTTTACTTTCTTTCCATCTTTGGTACATCCTTCACCACCATTTGCATTGTCTTTTTCAATCGTTCTTCAAAGAGCAAAATCTTACCTTCTTTCAATTGAACGACCAAGTCTTCAGTGTAATGCCTTATAGTGATCAACTCCAGGTGATGGTCTACCACCATTGTAAATTCTTCCTGAATATCTTGCTGTAACTTTTCAATGCGCTCTGCGATGTTGTTTGTGCAGACCGAAAAGCTAATCGCAGTATTCCTCATCATATTGATTCGAACACGATGCTTATTGAACTTTTCGAACAGTTTGCTAAGATGTTCCTCACCGACAAAAGAAAAGTCTTTAGTAGAAATGTGAATGAGCGCCTGCTTCGATTCGACCACAATCATTGGCGGATAGGTCAATTCTAGTTCGCCGCTGATTAAAGTACCTAGACCCTCCGGATTTTTGAAGGACTTAACCCAAAGAGGAATGTTCTTATTTTGAATCGGCTTGATGGTCTTTGGATGGATAACCTTCGCTCCGTAGTAGGTCATCTCAATGGCCTCACGATAGGACAGCCTGTCTATCTTCTCTACATTCTTAAATAGTCTAGGATCAGCTGTCAATATCCCAGGCACATCTTTCCAGATCGACATATACTCGGCATCTAAGCAAAAGCTTAATACTGCTGCAGTGTAATCTGAGCCTTCCCTCCCCAAAGTGGTCGTCCTTCCTCCTGATTCTCCTCCAATAAATCCTTGGGTAATCACGAGCTTTTTTCCAGCTAATTCTTTGCCGACAAGATCCTGAGTCGCCACCCAATCAATGTTCCCTTCTCTGAAAGTATCATCGGTCCTGATGATCTTCCTTGCATCCACATAATCGCAATCCAGCCCAATGTGATTCAAATAGTCCGCAATGATGGTCGTTGAGATAAGCTCACCAAAGGAAACGATTTGATCATAGCTCAAGTCGTAACTCTCAGATCTGAATGAATGCAAATTATCACGGAGTTGCTGTAGTAATTCATCTAATGCAGGGACCTCTCTTGGTCCACCATATAGTTCCTCAACAATTTGCTTACAGCTATTTACAAAGCTCTGGTACTTATCTGAATAGTTTCCATCAAGCCGACTGGATTTAAGCAAGTCTTCAAGAGCATTGGTTGTTTTCCCTATCGCTGACACCACAACCACTAGGTTTTCACTCTCGTAGGATCGAATAATATTGGATACATTCTTGATGTTTCCAGCATCCGCTACAGAGGCTCCACCAAATTTGTAAACTACCATCCTAAGCCCAAAGATTTGCTGGATATGCTCCAGACTCAATCAATGTATTAAGTTTTTCGATCACCACAGGTTTGTCCTCCTTGTAAGTAACACCAAACCACCTAGATTCGGATTTCAGTACTTTTACATTTATCTTTCCTTGTTTGATCAAGGTATCTAGGGCGCTAGGAATATAGAATTCCGACTTCAACTCCATTCCTCTTTCCTGCAAGAAGTCGCTGAACAAGTCGCTAGTCAGCTCGAATATTGATTTCTTGAAGGCAAAGAGGTTCATTGAAACTAAGGTTTCCGGAGACAAGGGCACTTGCTTCCCTTCTTCTGGATAGCTTATGCTTCCATCCGCTTGAATGCCAATTTTTACACATTCTTTTATATCGACCAAGTTACCATCTGAATCTACGCTGCAAGCTCCCCTATTGACCGTACCATGTTCAGACAAGGTATTTGACAATAGGTAGCTTATGACTGAATAGGTGGTCTCATTTTTCTCATCTTCGAAGAATTTTGCAGCAATTTTGAAGGCATCCTTACCGTAATAGTCATCCCCATTAATTACACAAAATGGGCCATCGACCACTTTGTTTGCTACAAGAACTGCGTGCATCGTTCCCCACGGTTTCTCCCTGTCTTTATGCACCTCAATTCCTTGTGGAATATCAGATAGCTCCTGGGCCACATACTCTAACTCGACCTTGTCACTAAACTTGCCATCGAAAACCTTCTTAAACTCAGCCCTGAAATGCTCTCTAATAATGAAAACTACCTTCGTAAATCCAGCCTCAATTGCATCATATATTGAATAGTCGATGATTGTTTCTCCATTAGGACCAAAAGCATCCATTTGCTTCAGTCCTCCATACCTGCTACCCATACCTGCCGCTAAAACCAGCAGTGTTTTATTTTTCATATCGTTTATAAGTTTAGTGCGCCAAGATAATAAATTAAAAAAATTACTAAATTGTTTGTTCGTTATAATCGGCTTAAAATACATTTCGCTTAGATTATAAATAATATGATATAAATACGGAAAACATGACCCTAACAGGACTAGATTGGACCATCGTTGCAGTGTACTTTGTCTTTGTGCTTGCGATCGGATTAATGGTTTCGCAGAAAGCGGGAAAGAACATTTCGGAATTCTTCTTGAGCGGTCGGAACATGCCCTGGTGGTTGCTTGGTGTCTCTATGGTGGCAACCACCTTCTCGGCGGATACACCCAACCTAGTTACTGACCTTGTTCGACAGCAGGGTGTATCGGGCAACTGGGCATGGTGGGCCTTTTTGCTAACTGGGATGCTCACAGTCTTCGTCTATGCCAAACTGTGGAGACGATCCATGGTACTAACGGACATTGAATTCTATGAACTAAGGTATAGTGGTAAAACGGCAGCCTTTCTGAGGGGCTTTCGAGCGCTATACTTAGGCTTGGTATTCAATGTTGTCGTTATGGGAGCAGTGTCACTAGCTGCTGTGAAGTTTGGAGAGATCGTCTTGGGTTGGCCGGGATGGCAGACCCTACTTATTGCGGGATCAATAACAGTATTGTATAGCACATTTGGTGGCTTAAAGGCCGTGCTCATCACCGATTTTGTCCAATTTATTCTTGCAATGATCGGAGCAGTTTGGGCATGTATATACATCCTTGGTTTACCAGAAATCGGAGGTGTAGATAATCTAATTTCGCATGCCAATGTAATCGACAAGATCAGTATCCTACCAGATTTCTCAGATCCCTCAGTATGGGTTCCTGTGCTCTTAGTCCCACTTGCGGTTCAATGGTGGGCGTCCTACTACCCCGGTTCAGAACCAGGAGGTGGTGGATACATTGCACAGAGAATGTTCTCAGCAAAAGACGAAAAGAATGCCATCGGAGCAACCCTAGTTTACAACATTGCGCATTATGCCTTAAGGCCTTGGCCTTGGATCTTGATTGCCCTTGCCTCTCTTATAGTATTCCCTGAAGTCAGCGACATTCAATCGGTCTTTCCTACCTTGTCGGAAGATAAGTTGGGCCATGATGCTGCCTACCCAGCCATGCTGACAATGCTTCCACCAGGCCTCCTTGGTCTTGTCGCGGCTTCACTGATCGCTGCCTTCATGTCTACCATGTCGACGCAATTAAACCTTGGGTCCTCGTACTTGGTTAATGATCTTTATCAGAGGTTCATCAAGCCAGAAGCATCTCAGAAAGAGCTCATTATGTGGGCCAGAATATTCACCTTGATATCTGCCTTCCTAGGGCTGGGTTTTGGTTTGCTATTGACTGACTCAACTACTGCCTTCAACCTTCTTTTATTACTAGGTGCTGGAACTGGCTTAATCTACATATTAAGATGGTTTTGGTGGCGAATTAACGCCATGACGGAAATAGTAGCTATGATTGTCTCCTTAATTGTTGCAAGTGGATTCACCTTCCTTGACCACGGGCTTGAGGGTTGGCAGACCATAGTTTATGGCACAATCATAACGACAGTGGTGTGGATCATTTCTGTATTTTTCACGAGACAGACAGATCCTGACACGCTCATCAATTTCTTTCAAAAAATACGTCCTGGTGGTCCAGGATGGGAGAAGGTAAAGGAAGATGCAAGAGCCAAGAACGTGAGTCTGTCTAGTGACACAGGAAACCTTCCTCTAGAGCTGCTTTCTGTAGTGGTTGCTTGTATTACTGTGTATAGTATCCTATTCTGTGTTGGCAACTGGATCTACGGTGAAATGCGGATTGCAGTCCTTCTAGCAGTGCTGGCGGGTGCTGGCGTCACCTTCTTGAGATTCTCTTGGAAAAAATTAAAGTTTTAGATTATTTGAATAGCGATGGACTTTTTGCATTTACTTTAATACATTTGCACTTGCAAATTAAAACCAAGGAAGATTAAACATATTAAATATTTTTTTAATATATTTGAGGGTTCCAAAACCGAATTTTAGTAGATGAAGCAAAATACATTACTTGCTTTTGTTTTAATGTCAGTGATTTTCAATTCTTGTGTCAAGGATCAAATGACACCTGTACCTGACTTGGACTATGAGTTAAGTTCTATTCTAGCAGAAAAGTCCCCTAATAATCAAGCATCATACTTTATTACTCCAGGAAGAGATGACCTTGCAGACATCCCGCAAGATCCAAAGAATGTATTAACCACCCCAAAAGTAGAATTAGGCAACCTATTGTTTTTCGAAACAGGTATTGCAACAGACGCAGTGCAGGAAGAAGGTCTTGGAACTTTTTCGTGTGCAACATGTCATATTCCCGAAGCTGGCTTCAAGCCAGGTAAGGCTCAGGGAATAGCCGATGGTGGAGTTGGATTTGGGATTTTCGGTGAAGAAAGAGTGCGGAATATTAACTATGAAGAAAGTGAAATGGACGTGCAGGGAGCTAGACCCCTTAGCATGATCAATGTAGCTTACGCTGAAAACTCAATGTGGAATGGTTCCTTCGGTTCTACAGCCACCAATGAAGGTCAAGAATATTTGTGGCAGGGAAATGAAAAGTTTGCGGGTAATCTTGAAGGCTACCAAGGACTAGAAGCACAGAATATTGATGGCATGCGCACGCATCGTCTATTTCTAGATAGAGAAATCTCAGATGCACTAGGCTATACTGCCCTATTTGATGCTGCTTTTCCGGAATTTCCAGAAGAAGAACGTTATTCTAATTTGACAACTTCTCTTGCCCTATCTGCATACATTAGAACGATATTTCCTGAAGAAGCTCCCTTTCAGAAATGGCTTCATGGTGATCGCTTTGCGATGTCCACTCAGGAAAAAAGAGGTGCCATCTTATTCTTTGATAAGGCAGCATGTATCAATTGCCATAAATCTCCAGGTTTAAGCTCCCTTGAATATCATGCCATAGGTGTAAATGATATGTACCAGCAGCCATCATTCGGAACTTCTGAAGCAGATGAGCGAAATCTTGGGAGAGGTGGATACACAAAGAACCCAGAGGACAACTATAAGTTTAAGGTACCACAGTTGTACAAT
>CAZMYK010000018.1:0-17616 GCA_964570435.1 uncultured Saprospiraceae bacterium
CTAACAGTACTTGTTCAATTAGCGGTGAAGAAACTTTGACCGACATTGATTGTGACTTAAACGTTTCCAACCCAGTTCCTACATCACCAACATGCAGAAATGGGGGAGATGGCTCAATCACGATTACCATCACTGGTGCAAGTGGTAATGGTAACTACGATGTTGTTTGGGATGGCGAAGAGAGTGATATGGACGAAGATGAATCTGGTGGTACACATACCATTATGAATTTAGATCCTGGAACTTACTCTATTACCGTGACTGATAATGCGAATTGCGAAGACAACGTAATGAATGTAGTGATACCAAATCCTCCGGCCTTTACCTTTAGTGCCTCTCTTGGTCGTGGTGAATGCGATGGGGCTTCCAACGGAGCGATAACTGTTAGTAACTTCAATAACGGGGAATCACCCTATATGGTTTCTTGGGCAGGACCAACAAGTGGTTCAATGAGTGTATCTGCAAGTTCTGATGATATAGAAGGTCTGCCAATGGGTTCATATACCATTAGTGTTGTTGATGCTGATATGTGTACTAATAGTTCTCAATCAGTCAATGTCCCTGAGCTTGCAGAGGTGAATGTCTCCATAGTAGGCGATAATACTTTTTGTGATGGTGATGGCCCCAACATCTTATCTACAAGCCCAGGTGGCTTTTCGGAGTATGAATGGGACCCGGGAACGTCAACAAGCAGTTCCATTTCAGTAGATAACCCTGGACCCACATCTATCATTTACCGGGTGACGGTTACAGATGATAACGATTGTACAGGAAGTAGTCAAATTCAAGTTGTTGGTTATGCAGAGATCGATATCTCTCTTAACGCAGGAGCGTCTAAAACAACCGTAACTTGTAACAATGATAATGATGGTCGGATAGACATCAACATCTCTGGTGGGGCTGGTGGTTACATGTATTCTTGGACGGGCCCCAACTTTACTGCAAATACAGCAGATATCGAGGATTTGTTCCCAGGGGACTACATCTTAAATGTTACAGATTCTGAAGGATGTACTGCAACCTTCCCTCAGACCATCGATGTGCCTCTTGCTATAACAGCTGCGGCAATTCCCACTGAAGTGAGTTGCAATGGCGACTCTGATGGGGTGATATCTGTTCAGGCACAAGGTGGTACACCACCTCTTACATATAGATGGTCTTCTCCGATACCTGCTTCAAATACGAGTTCATCTGCCATTAATTTGGCAGCAGGTACTTACATGGTGACCATATCCGATTTTAATGGTTGTTTTGTGGTAGAGACTGCAACTGTTACAGAGCCGAATATGGTTGTAGCTACCATTTCACCTGCCGAACCTGAGATCTGTATTGGTGAGAGTATAATGCTCACGGCCGGTGGGGGTACTTCCTATGTGTGGGCAGGACAAGGTAGCAACACTGCAATAACGGTGTCACCAACAACCAATTCCACCTATACTGTTACCGTCACTGATGCCGCTACAAAGAATTGTACAGCACAGGTCTCAGTTGAAGTAGAGGTAAATGCCTTGCCCATTCCTGGCATCTCTGTATCTGAGAATTCTGGAAATGTTAACGATGATGGAACGATCTGTGAGCAAGATGACATTAGGTTGACTGCTACTGGAGGGACCTCCTATGTGTGGTCCGGAGGTAATGCCAATCCTTATACCTTAAGCCCTAGTCCAGGAACGGCAACATATGTGGTTACAGTGACAGATGCCAATGGATGCGTCAATACTGCTTCTACAGAGGTGACTGTCAATCAGAATCCCGACGCGAATTTCGTCTTCAACAGTCCCACTCAGATTGTAAGTGATCCTCAGAACATTGAAAACACTTCGACTGCTCTATGCGGTGATCTCGTAGATTGTACATGGGAGGTTACTGAAAATAGTAATTTCAATGACTGCGAAGGAATTGCTCCTGTATTCAGCACCCAGGGAATAAAAGACATTAAACTTACAGTAAAGAACTCTTGTGGATGCTACGACGATATTTCGAAAGTCTTAGACATTGGTAGTTCTGATCAATGCGCAATCGAGGATTTTACGATAAATGGCGGGGAAGATGCCTGCGTTGGACAGGAAGTCTCCTTCATAGCACGAGCTAGAGCATCTGGTGGACAGTGTACCCTTCAGACACCAGTTTTTTCAGTTACAAAAAATGGCGTACCAGCAACCAATGGAGATCAATATACATTTCTAGGAACAGCTTTTGTATTCAATGAAGAAGGCGAGTTTGCGGTGACCTATGCTATCAACGATGGAGGATGCGGATGTTCTAAATCACAGACTAAGGAAATTGAAATTTTAGCTGCACCAGATATAAGTTTTGCTGCTGACAATCCAATTCAAGGATGCGAAGGGCAGACTTTGACGATTGCCTTTGCAGACTTTGACGAGAACGATAAAGTGTCAGTTGAATTCAGCAATGGAGATGATTTCACATATGAAAATTCGACTTTTGACTGGTTAGCATCAACAATTGGAAGTAATTCACTAGAAATCGTAAATGTTGATATTGGAATTTGTAATGTTCCAATCACAAATCAGATTCTTAATATTGAAGTGCTCCCAGAATTCAAGATTGTTTCAGAAATGGAGACGGATTGTGATGAGGACTTACGATATAGCTATACTGTGGTGGTCGAAGGCGGAGATCCAAATGGTGACTTACTGGTTGAAGGAATAGAAGGAGGAACCTTTCTGGATGGTAATAGCTTCCAAGTCTCTGATCTTGCGCCTGGTGTATTGTATGAATTTACAATTTCAAAAGGCACTACATGCGAAGCAATTCCGATTTCTTTCAGAAAGGTGCAATGCAATTGTACTTTTGATGTAGGAGCTAATGTAGCAGAAGGTTTCAGTGGTTGTGAAGACGATGTTTTTGATATCAGCAATATATTCTCGACGGAGGCTTCAGAATTCAATACAGAAACGGATACCCTTATCTACGTTCTACACCTAAGTGGTGGCGGACTTAGTCTTGGAAAAGTTTTTGACATTTTTGCGTCAACTGAAACCAATATCAGCAGCGATTTTGACTTTTTCACACCAGGCTTTACCTATAGTTTGTCTGCCGTTGGTCTCAAAAAGGCGTCGATTGAAGATGGGGACATAGATCTTAGCAATCCTGACTTGATAAGTTTCAAGGGTGAGAATGATTGTCTATCAGTGGTAAATGGGATCCCAGTTACTTGGGAGGCTGCCCCTAGACCTGAGATTGCTACGGTGGATGGAACGAACGAGATATGCAGAAATGCAAGTGATTTTGCGATCTTTGCGAAGAATAAATTAAGTGGTAGCGACTTTGATTTCGAAGTTATCGGGCTACCTGAAGAGAATGTCAAGTCGTATGGCTTTTCCGATACAGTCTTTGTATACTTTGAAGATAACGGCCAAGATTCTTTCCAAGTGGTGGTTACTGAAACGACCTTAAATACAGCAATTGATGGCTCAAGTTTTAATTGTGTTGGTAAGGATACAACTACGCTCTATGTGAAAGATGGCAAGGGAGCTCCAGCTCTCAGTCAAATTGTCTTATGGCCAGGAAATATACTTGCTAGTACAGCAGATTCGTCCACTACTTGCTACGAATGGGGCTTCTTCAGAGCTGGCCAAGATGATCCGGTCTTTTTAGGAACCGGCAAGTACTATTTTGCACCTACAGATAGCGACTTGTCTAGCAAGAGAGATATCTACTTTGTCGATACCTACTTCTGCGATGATCCAGATTGTGTGACACGCGTATTTTACAACAATGATGGACCTCCACCAGGTCTTAACTATAAGGAAGAAGAGTCTTTTCAATATTTAATAAAGCCTAACCCTAATAATGGCCAATTTACCTTAAGCCTCTACAGTAAAGATGAGGGAACCTATCTTATCGAATTATATGATGTAGCTGGCAAGCGATTATTTAGTGAACAAAATGAGATGTTCAAAAAGGAAAATGAAGTAAGATATGACATGAGCCACTTATCGAAGGGTATCTATTTTATTAGGATTTATGACAGGAACAATGAGACTTATTCTGTAGATAAAGTCATAATTAATTGATATGAAATTTTTGCTGCCTAAACTGTTTTTAACTTTTTGTGTATTTCTCTTTGCCTTCGAGATATCACATGCCTGTGATATTGTAAGTTTCATTGCTCCAGAGAGATTATGCCTTGATAAGGCTGGAACCTTCAGAGGGAACGGGATCAAAGAACCTGGATGTGGGACCAATACTGTTCAAAATATCAGGCTTGTTTCAGGTCCGGGAAGTGCCGATATTTCATTTACTACAGAAGAAAAAAATGAAGCTTCCATCGTTTTTAGTCAGGTTGGAAGCTATACCTTGGAGTACACTTTTGAAGATGAGGCTTCATGTGGTACAAGTATTTGTACTATGCAAGCAGTGACAGAAGTGTTTTATCCCACTGCAAGTTTTGTTGAGGACGAAATTAGTATATGCTATGGCGAATCGATTGAAGCAATTGTTAGTTTTATGGATGCTGAAAATGCTTCGGTGGCAGGCCAGGGTACAGTTACCGTCAACAACAACATGAATGGCAATATGGGTTTGTATAGGACCAATGTTCCTGTTTTTGAGAGTATTATCTTGCGTATTATCAGAGCTCAAGATGGTACGTGTACTAATAGCACTGTGCTGGATTCACTAATGGTCAATGTTCTAGCTGAGCCTGCATTGGTGGCAATAGACACCATATGTGACCAAACTAATAACCTCTACAGTGGGGTGTATGAGATATCTGGTGGAGATGGCACGTATTCCCTTCTGGACCCTTCAATTGGTAGTATTTCGGGTAATATCTTAACGACTGTTGAAATGCCGACAGGGGCTTCCTTTTCTTATAACATTAATACTGGACCTACCTGCGGAGAACTTGCTGGAACAGCTTCAGCGGAGTGCATTTGTAATCTTGCGTCTGGAACAATGCAAACGGAAAGGGTTGAAGCTTGTGCCGATGATATTATCACGGTAGTACATGACAAAACAGCTCTAAAGAAGAGGCCCACTGATTCTGTTATTTACGTGCTGCATAATAATGATCAGGCAGATATTGGAGGAGAATTTGCTGCTAGTTATGAACCTTCCTTTGCCTTACCAAGTGCTGAAGCTGCAGATACACAATTGTATATTTCCGCTGTAGTAGGTCCTTTCACACTTGAAGATATAAATCTTGATGATATCACGTGTAATTCTGTTTCTGTAGGAACTCCGGTGAAATGGTTTAGTAAGGATGAATTTAGCATCGCTGGAAAGCTCGAAGTGTGTGCTGGTGAAAAGAACAGGAGCTATGTGGTTACAATTGACGAGGAAATTGCTAAAGAGCGAGAGGACCTCTTCTGGTATACCAGTGATGGTAGCGGAGTTGTGATCGAAAGCCAACGCAGTGACAGAGCTTTCGTCAGTTTTCCTACAGCAACAAGTAGTGGGAAGCTTTTTTATCAAGTTGACAGGCAAGTAGCTGATCGGACCTGCTCTACAATTGATAGCATTGAAATCAATGTAGACGGTACGACTAAAGCTCCTGAAGAAAGTAAGGTCCTGTTATGGCCTGGTGATATTTTTGCAAGCACTTCAGATGGCCCGTGTTATCAGTGGGGATACATTGATCGATTTGCAAATTTTTCAACCGTCCTACTTGATAGTAAAAGCAAATACTTTTTCTCTGATGAGCAGATAGGCCAACAAAAGCTAATCGATCGAGCCTATTTTGTCGCAGTCTACGACACACCCAATTGCGAATTTTCACTCAATAACTGTAATAGTATTGTGTTTTATAATCAGGGCATCCTTAATGGACTTTCTGTCGGTAAGGAGGATGACTTTTCTTTGAACCTATCGCCAAATCCAAGTGATGGAAGGATGCGACTAGAAATTAATGGAAGCTACAAGGGAGCCTATAGGATGGAAGTTTTGTCAGAATTGGGACACAGAATTAGAATCCAAGAAGTTCAAAAGAATTATTTGAAGTCAATTACTGATATTGATTTATCAGATGTGGCCAGGGGAGTGTATTTTTTAAGAATTACAAACGAGCTAGGAGCTCAACAAGTATTAAAAACGGTGATTACGAGATAGTTTGAAGCAAATTGGAATATGGTTCTTTACTGCAAGTAGTATTTTTCTATTTTCTTGCAAGTCAAGTTCCAAGATAAGCACGAAGATTCCAGATGTGGAATCTGAAAGAATTGAAAAGGAATTCAGGAAGCACAGGCGTTGGGTATATGATTGCTTTAAGCGGTATATCGACTACTCAGATTTTTTGGACACAAGTCAGTTTGTAACAGGTAAGAGTGTTGAGACTTTCAAGAGCTTGTTTGTTCACAATGCCATGGTGTGGAATGACTACATATGGGAACCAGAATTCGAGTACGCAAGTGTCTACGCAGACCAAGTGTACTACTATCATAGGATTAAGGGACTCAAGGTCGAATACGATGACGACGTACTTGTGAGATTATACAAGATGGACAGAGATCAATTGTTAAAGAACATAGATCGATCAGATCCGGACAAGCCTACATTTAAATATAGTTTTAAAACTAGGAAGGGGATCTACTATATCTTGAACAAAGAACAAAAAGTAATCTACTATGACGAACCAATAGATTACTATTTAGAATTTATTTTTCATATTTCCTCAGAGGACAATAAGGCTAGGATTATAGACATTCTCCCAGCCGAAAAAGAGGACAGTAAATAGAAATTATGAAAGAAATTATGAAATTTTCTATGCTTTTAGCGACGCTGATTTTATTCAGTGGTGCACTAGTGGGACAGAAAACTGTGAACTTAATTACTGATGGAGCTGCAATTTCCGCGGAAGTTGACGAACAAACGAAGAATGACATCATAGATGTGGTCCAGGAGATTCTTAACAAATACTACAATGTCGCAAGCTTTTGGGATGAAAACGCGGAAGCCTTCGATGAGGAAAAGTATACACAGTTTATAGGTATGTTCTCAGGCTCAGCCAGGGTCTACGAGGACATCTCAGATGAACCTACCAACATTGAGTACAATGTATATGCAAACAATGTCTATCAGTACATGCAGGAGGAAGGTGTTCAATTTCTTCTTGAGAATGTCTACCTCAACAGCATTGAGAAGACAGAAGGTTTCTACGTAGCTGACTTAGACATGGATAAGATCGTTTATGTTGGTCTTGACAAGGAGAACTTCCCAGTCAAATTCATGGATGGTAAGCGTTTTACTCTTAATGTTAAAATAGACATGCCTGACTACGATGTCAAGGATGCTAAGGTTCAAGCAATCACAGGGGAGGAAGCTGCCAAAAGAGTTAAGACGCCAGGATATTTGAGTGGCAATTTTCACTACGGTTTAGGAAGTTACGTAGAGGGTCCAGTCAATAGTCTAGGGCAGAGCTTTGGAGAATTGACCAGTAAGTCAGCTAGTACACTTGGATTTCAATTGATTTTTAGAAAGGCACTTAATCCAGCCGAGAAGATTTGGTTTCATTTAGGGGTTGGTGGACAGCAACATACCTTGAAAACGGGCTACGACAATTTCAATAATGCAGGATTAGACGGAAGTGACAAATCGCAGTCAGATTTTATTGGCGCATTTATGAATGGCTCAACTCCTTCTCCTTATATTATCGAAAATGGTTCGCCGCTGCAAGGAAATGTTACAATAGATCGAATCAATGATTCAGAGGAGGTGTTAAATGTAATTGCTGTAGATGTTCCGATCGGAGTTACAATGAGATTGAACAAGACCTATAAGTCTCGGATATTCTTGGATCTTAGTGTTGTTCCGAGTTACAGTGTATTTTCATCAGGAAGTACGAAGGGTAGTCCTGAGGGGGTATTTATTCCAAACAGTGACCACTTTCCTTCTATTGAGGAAATTCAGAATTCGATAAGTGGAGATGAAAGATTGGAAGAATATAGGTTCGGTGACGACGATTTCAGATATGAGGATAATGACTTATCAGTGGCAAACAGTTTTAACTTAGGGATACAATTAAGCCCGACATATATGTATGATATCAGCTTTAACTATGGGATAGAAGTAGGGTTCAACCTATGGTATAATGTCCTTTCTTTAGCAGGCTCTAATAATTCTCAGAGGGGTTATTTAAGTGCTGATTTTGCCAATAATTCTTTTGCAACTAAAACCAGTATATTAGAGGACTATTTCGAAGGAGTTAGCCCATTTTACGGAAGTGTGAAGCTTGGATTTTTCTATAAAATAAATTAAATCTTTCATGAAAGCTATAAAATTATTAACGCTCATCTTTGTTGCTTTTTCTTTTGTACCGACAGCTTCAGCACAGAAGTATTCCCGTATTATGGGAAAACCGGAAAAGTTTAATAGACCTATTGACTACGTTGCTGAGACGGATAGACTTCGGTTTCAAAATGCACGGGACAAGTATAGCAAAGACAAACCTTGGATCGTAGTTTCTGACAGGGAGAACAATCCAACATATAAGAAGGCTGATGAAACCAGCGAAGAAATGGAGACCATTGGCTTCAAGTCTTACTTTTACGTCGTTGATGAGAAAGAAGAATGGTTGCACATAATTCAAGCTAGAACAAGTGGTTTGAAGATCTCTAAAATGAACAAGGACTATGGTTGGGTTAAGAAGGACAAGATGTTACTTTGGACCTCAGGATTGGTAGATGAGCAAACGCAAATCCATAAAAAAGCCTTCCTCCTTAACAAGGTCCAAGATATCGAAAGAATCCTAAGAGAGGATTCTAAGGACTTTGCAAAAATCTATTCAGGTCCATTGACCAACAAGATTGCAGATAAAAAAACAATTTATGAATTCTACTTCGTCTACAAAAAAGAAAATGATAGATACCTACTTGGAAAGGAGTCACTAGTAAGTTCTTCTAGAGTGGAGAATGTAATTGTTGGTTGGGTGGACAGGAAGAAGGCTGCTGACTGGAACACAAGGATCGCACTCGAACCTAACTTTGATCAAGTTGCCTTTGAAGAAAGAAAGGGTAATCCTGATCTACGTGTAGTTGGATTTACAGATATTGGTGGTGCCGATGGCCATGCACAGACTGGTTCAATCGTCGAAGAAAAGAAGGCCTGGGACAATGACCCAATCAAGATTAGCTCGAATAAGCTTGCAGATTCGAACCCAAGAAGATTCAAGGGTGCTGTGGTTAGATTCCCTATGTTGAAAAACTACCCTAATTCTTTTATGTCAGGTGCGATCGGTGAGATTCAGACTAAATCCATGAAGGACGTAGTGAGTAGCGTGAGTGAGGTGGACTATTCGGGAATTGTAGAAGGTGTTAAGGAAAGCAGTACTTCAAGGGATAATTACAATGTATTTTTCCTTGTTGAAGGCACAAGACAGTTAACAAAATACAAGCAATCAATTCTGAATTCACTTGAAAATCTGGAAAGGAATTTTGGAGATGAGGTTAATATCAGATACGGAGCTGCTATCTACCGTGATACACCAGAGGAGCAGGTAGATAAGTTATATGAAATTCAGCCCTTGGTGAATGACAAGGCGAAGGTGATTAACTTCCTAAATCAAGGTGAATTCAGCCAATGGCATGATAATGATGAATACACGGCTCTATACTATGCTCTTAATGAGACACTTCTAAAGGGGAGTTTTTCAGATAACCACACGAATATAATTTTCTTGATCGGTAACAATGCAGACTACAAGTTTGATCGTGTGAGAAAGCAGGTGGCAGTTGAAACTAAGGATAAGACGTACGTTGAAACAGATCAAATTCTGGAAAAACTTGCAAAGATTAACGCCCACCTTGTGACCGTACAGTGTATGAATCAAGGGAACAGAGCTTGTGCAAAGTATCCTTCCATGAGTGCTTCATTTATCGTAGAGGCTTCCAAGAAACAGCACAAAGAATATTCTTCAATTAGAGAGTACTTTCCTGGGACTTCAGTTGTAAACCCTTCTATGCCCGACCTGGATGAAGGTAAGGAGCTAGAAATGACTGGCGGACCTAATGTAGGTAAGTTGCTTAAGCCCGAAAGAAATGCTGAGATTTCGCAGAAGGAACTTCAAGAGTTTATCGAAGAAACAACTGTAGACATCCAAGAATTTGTCGAGGACTACTGGAAGGAAATGGCAAACTTGACCTTCGATGGAGATGCCATGGATTTAGAGCAAAGCTCTGGTGTATGGGAACCAGCAATTGCGAGAGAGGTATACAGACTAATACAGAAAAGAAAGGAGAATAAAAGTTTTAGTGAGGATGACCTCAAGAAGATAATTGACCAGAAATATCACTTGTACAGACAGATCTACCTCGCAAAGAATGTAAGAGGAGCTAAGAACAGTACAATGTCTTATGTGATGTTCATGCCTAAGGAAGATCTTAAGGATTACATTAGAACCTTGAAGAAACTGGCCCAGGCTAGTGATGGCTCTCCGGATCAGCAAAGGGAGGCACTCTTCCTAACCTTTACGGAATTATTAAAGCAATTCACTGGTAATTCTGGAATTTCAAGGAGAGATGTCGAAAAGACTTCAGTGGATGAGCTTAGAGCGATCATGCAGGGAATAGAAGGTGAAGGTCTTCAGATTGGAGAAGGAATGGGTTTCAAAATAGGGAACATCCTTTCTCCTAGGAAGATGGGTGAAGCAGAGTTAGAGAAGTTGATCCAAGGAATCCTTACTAAGCTTGATGGACTAGAGAGAGTATATCGACTGGGAGATAGATATGAGTTTTCATATTCTACAGCAGATAATACCTACTTCTGGATACCGGTAGAATATACCTTATAAGGAAGTCTATTTTTTAGCCTTCAAAAAGTCGAAAACCAACTGACCACTTGATGCAAGAAGAGTTTATCTATGATATTAGCAACCTGGAATGTCAGTACATTCCAGGTACTACCGTATTGAAAATACCAAGCCTTAAGATTCCTAAGGGAAAGCTGGTCTTCGTTCTCGGCGTATCTGGAATAGGAAAGAGTACATTTATCGAAACCCTAGGACTCATGAATAGAACCATTCATGTGACTCCGGAGACTTCCATCAAATTCAACAATGGTAGTGAGCTTGAAGAAATCAAGAATATCTGGGGCAGAGACAACAAAGCGCTTTCCAAATTCAGAAATGATCACTTTAGTTTTATTTTCCAGAATACTAATTTGATGCCCAACTTTAGTGCTGGTGAGAACATGTGTATCTCTATGCTAATCGAAGGGAGGAAACTCACGGAGGTCAAGGAAAAGGTGATAGAGGTAATGGGAAAACTTAATCTTGATCCAGAACTCTACGATCGAAAAATACAAGAGCTGTCAGGTGGTCAGCGGCAAAGACTAGCCTTTGTCCGAGCAATTATTGCAGGCTTTAATGTACTCTTTGGAGATGAACCTACCGGCAATCTTGATCGTGATACAGGACACAAGCTGATGAGGACACTCAAGGCAAATCTAGCAGAATACAATAGAACTGGGATTATAGTTTCCCATGACATTGATCTAGCCCTTTCTTTCGCTGATATTATACTACTTCTTTCGAAAACTGGTGAAGGAGATAATGTTCATGGAACCTTCGACGAGAAGTTGTATCTAGTTAGGAATGGAGATGAATGGCAAAGAAAGGATGGTGAAAAACTTGAAAACCCACTTAAGTTGGTCAGTGAAATATTAACAAAATGATGAGAAAATTTCTGTCTTTATTGTTAAATATCAAGGGCGACTTTCAGAACCTTTTCATCTTTAATGAGTACGAAGAATTAACTGGGAAATCACGAAGTGGCATTATAACTTTAGTGGTCATATTGACGATCACCTTCTTGGCACTCGGTTTTGCAATCGGAGGTATCAGCTACTTAAAAGAAAAAATGGATGACCCATTTACCAATTGGGTCAACCTTGAAATTAAGCAAGGTTACCGAGATAAGGTCAGCAAGATCAAGACCGACATGGAGGTAGACACTACGAGAGGCAAGTTTTTCCTTAATAATGTAGGACAGTACAATATTGAATTTCTGCCCTTCCTTAGCAATTACAATGGCGAAGAATATAATTTAAGACTCAGAACCCTAGATTTAGAAGATAACTTACTAGGAGAAATACTCAGCGCAAGTAAAGGAAACGTTGTGTCTGGCTACTCATACGATGGAGATGGAGACTTGGATATAGCCCTTTGTGGAATTATCATCAAGGAATCTAGTTTGAGAGATTTAGGTTATGAGGACTTGTCAATGGTAAAGCGGATTCCGGTTAAGATTGAGAATTTTGTAATCTACCCCGAGATCACCTCCATAGTGAAAGAACTTCCGAACCTTGTCGACCTAATTGTAAGTCCACACTTTTATGTTTTATTGAACGAGGCATTCGAGACCACCAATTTTATCAATATTTCCTCGTCAAATAAGTTAGAAGTTATCACCTCCGAAAGTGATGAGAAAGAGATCATCAGCGACATCGAAGCTAACATCAGGAGTTATGAGGTAGCATCAACTGATGTCCGAGAAATAGAACTGATAGAAGGTTCCACACAGAAAATTGTGACAGTCTACTTCAATGACTACTTCAGTTTCGAGTTAAAGGATACAATTGTAGATGAATTGAAGAAAAATTCTTCCTTGAGCTACAATCGATTTGCTCCTTGGGAATGTGAGACTACGAAGAAATTTAATATCGATGACCCCTACTACTTATCCTTCAACTTCAATCAGTTGGACAAGGTGCGAGACTTTAAGAATCATATGTGGGACAAGTACAGTGTTGAGATAAGCATGGACCAAGTGGAGCAGAAGGAGAATTTTGCCTTGGTGTCGAGATTGACCGGATTTATTTCCCTAATTCTTTTTGGTTTTAGTATTCTAAGTATCATTTTCTACGTTAATTCACTGCTTAGAACCCACCTGGAAAAAATCAAAATGAACCTCGGTACACTGAAGGCCTTTGGTTTGCACAATGGCTTCTTGGTAAGCTCTTACTTAAAGATCATTCTGACGTTTATTGGAATTTCGATCGTAATTGCATTTCTAATATGTGCTGTATGGGATGTCATAGAACAAAGCATGTTTGAGAACAGCTATTTTGATATTTTCAATGTGAAAATTTTACTAGCGATCATTGTGATTATCCTCACAGCTTTATTAACTTCCCAAAGAACAATATCAAAAACCTTGCTTAAGACCCCTGGAGATCTTATTTACAATAGATAAAAGTCAACGTTTATGAAAAATTGTATACTACTATTCGCTCTAATTGCTACGCTCTCTTTGGGCGCATGCAAGGGCGACAATGCTTCAGCTGAGACTGAAGAAATGACTGAGGAGGTGATAGAAGAGAAGGTGGAAAGTATGGCAGAAGAAATTCTTGTGGAAGAATTGGAAATTGAAGATGAAGTAGAAGAAAATGTATCAGAAGAAGGGGCTGTGGCTAATGAGGTTGAGGTTGAGCTTGAAGAGGTGGTAGTCGATAAGGAAAAGCAACGTGAGGAAAAACGTGCGATCCTTAAGGAACAATTAAAGGAGAGTCCCAACCTTGGAAAGGACTGTGAAAGCATATTGAAAGACTACACGGCCTTAGTGGAAAAGTACATAAGTGGTGTGGATCAAGATGCCGTCGTAAAGCAACTTGCTGAGTGGGCGAATGATCCCCTGTATAATAAGTGCAAGAAGGACCCCGCCTACAGCGACCAATTCTATGACCTGGAAGAAAAAATGTATGCTGACGAAGAGGAAGAATTTTAGATATGAGGCATGTTTTTGGGATAACCATTAAGGATTTCAATTACGAAGATAAGATCCAGGAATCACTAAAGTTAGACTATCGAATCCTAGCGAATACCTGCAACGAAATAGAGCGAAGTGGTGATATAGCGGCTTTCTACATCGCGATAATGAACAACAATATCGCACTGAAGGTCAGTAAACTGGCCAAGCAATTCGAATACCTTGCGGATGTAGAAATGTATTTCGTTAACCCTGACTACGCTGATTTCAAATATTATATGAAGACAATAGGGGCCAAGGTGACTGACATGGGCAGTAGGTTCGTTATTCCTCCAGTGCGTGATGAAGCACAACGTAAACAAATGCATAAGTTTGCCCTTAAAGTTGGGAGACGGTGCTTGCATCGACACATTACGATCAGAGAGAACAAGGTCCAAGAAGTGAAGAACAAGTATGCTCACCCCTCCGGATTGGATTGGTCCTACTATGGAATTATTCCTGATGAATAGCAGTTGTAGTTCCTAAATAAGAGTGGGGAGAATTCTCGGTATAGATTATGGAAAAAAAAGATGTGGAGTCGCAGTGACAGATATCCTACGGATCAGCATTAATCCGCTCAAAGTTCTACCTCCTGAAAATTTGCTAGATTTTCTGAAGAATTATATTGAATCAGAACCAGTCGAGCAGGTAGTGATCGGATGGCCTACTCACAAAGATGGTGTAGAAACTTATCTGGTGAAAGAAATAAAGAAATTTTTATCTAGTTTTGCCGAAATATTCCCTGAGATCGAAATTGTAAAGGTCGATGAGTCCTTTAGTTCTCGCGAAGCTAGACAACTTATATGGGAGAGTGGTGCCGGGAAGAAAAAGAGAAGAGAGAAAAGCCTAGTGGACCAAATGAGTGCGGTCTTGTTAATTAAAAGACATTTAGATTCTATATGATATTACCTGTATACGGATACGGATTTTCTGTACTAAAGAAGGAAGGAAAGACGATTGATGCCGACTACCCAGACTTAAAGAAATTGATTGCAGATATGTGGGAAACCATGTACAATGCAAATGGAGTAGGCCTTGCTGCACCGCAGATTGGCCTCGATATTCGTCTTTTTATAGTGGATACACAGCAACTGAAGGATGAAGAAGATGTGGAAGAAGGAATCAAAAAGGTGTATATCAATGCTGAAATTGTTGAGGAAGAGGGCGAGGAATGGGCCTATGAAGAGGGATGCCTTAGCATACCCTTCATTAGAGCAGATGTTATGAGAAAGCCTCACATTACCATCGAATATATGGATGAGAATTTTCAAAGCCATCGCGACACCTTAGAAGGAATTGATGCAAGAGTAGTTCAGCATGAATATGACCACATAGATGGCATCCTTTTCGTTGACCACCTTAAGCCATTGAAAAAGAAAATGATGAAGCGGAAACTTGAGGCCATCAGAAAGGGGAACATAGATCCCGATTACAGAATGAAGTATGCAGCTTCCAAGTGACCTACTTTCTCCCAAAGTCGGCGGGAATCTCGCCCCAAGATTTGGTCTCCCACTTTAGAATTGTGTTCTGGTAGTCATTGTTCTTTAACCAATTTATGGCCCTATCGATCAGTTCAAAGATTATTGAATTTGAAGCTTCCTTTTTCAGGAGTGTTTTTACCTTCTTATTTCGTACCCAAGCCATTGCTGTCCGAGAATCCGTGTAAATAATTCTGTCCTGATCTCCTTGCTTATTTAATAGTGCCAAGGCATGGACAATAGCTAGGAACTCACCTATATTATTTGTTCCCATCTCAAATGGTCCCTGCTTGAAGATTTCTTCTTTCGTATCGGTATAGACTCCTCTGTATTCCATTAGACCTGGATTTCCACTACAGGCGGCATCTACGGACCAGGTATTGGGAGCTATGTTGAAGTCTGACAACACCGTTGCCTTTGAAGCCTTAGTAGATTTATTGATGTAGTCATAGTAGTTGCCAGCAAAGGCAGTGCGAGCCTCAGATTCAGAATTAAATGACTTGTACTTAGCTCCCGGATAACCCTTGATATTTTCCTGGCACTCCTTCCAAGTCTTATAGATTCCAGGATCATTGCCCTCCCACACCACATAGAATTTAGCTTTTTTAGCCATCCTAAAATTTAAATTTGCCTCAATATAGTAGTAATTTTACCGGCCATGTACATAGACACACACGCTCACCTGTATTTAGAGCAATTCGATGAGGATATAGATTTATTAGTGGAACTCTGCAAGGAAGCAAATGTCGAGCAGGTCTACCTTCCCAACATAGATTCAAGTACAATTGAGTCTTTGCAGCAACTTAGTGAAAGATTTCCAGATATGATGTATCCGATGATGGGGGTCCACCCTTGTTCTATTAACGAAGACTATACCAGTGAACTTGCCATCGCCAAGAAGCATTTAGATTCAGGTGAGTACTCAGCCATAGGGGAAATAGGAATCGACTTGTATTGGGACAAGACATTCCACAAAGAGCAAAGGGAAGCCTTTAGAACGCAGATAGAGTGGGCTAGGGACCTGGGAAAGCCGTTTGTGATTCATTCTCGAGAGTCATTAGATGAGACAATTTCTATTGTGACAGAACTACAAGACGGCAAGCTATCTGGCATATTTCATTGCTTTAATGGCAATGAGGAGCAAGCACATAGAATTACTGGTGCGGGATTCCTCCTAGGCATAGGCGGAGTGATTACATTCAAAAATGCAGGTGTGAGGGAGAATATCTCTAACCTCTCTATTGATAATATGGTGCTGGAGACTGATGCACCCTACTTAAGTCCCGCACCATTCAGGGGTAAAAGGAACCAAAGTAATTACATTCCAATAATTGCTGAACAACTTGCTGCTACCCTGCAAATTGAGGTAGATGACGTAGAAAGGGTCACATCTGAAAATGCTACACGGCTATTCGATACACCATAAAATGGATCTTAGGCATCTTCCTAAAGAATGATTTTTACAAAGGAGTCTTGAAGAAATTAAATTTTGATTAAAATTAATAATTTCTAATATTGCACTCCATCCTTAGGGATTGTTGCTAGTAAAGACTAGGGGTATTCAAAAGGCTGATAAAATGCATTAGAAATTATTCTAATTTGTAGTATTTTCATTGTCAAGGAAGTTACTTGCGTTTTTCAGATATTGGGTCGGACAGCATGTCTGTACTTGAGGGAGAGTTGGCCGAGTGGCTTAAGGCGCACGCTTGGAAAGCGTGTATACTCCAAAAGGGTATCGAGGGTTCGAATCCCTCACTCTCCGCAAAAAAAATTAGGGTATTCCTATTTATTTTCTAATTTTAGAGTCTATTTAAATTAAGTTACGTTAAACCAATAAAAGAATAAGATTATGCGCAAATTATTTGTTGTATTAGCAGTTTTTACCTTCGCATCCTACTTTGGTGCGGTAGAGATAGTTGCCCAAGATGCCACTGCAGCTGCTGATGAAGGAGGAGCATTGCAGACACTTAAGCAATACTTCATCGAAGGGGGTTGGGGTTTCATGTCTTTTGTACTTGTTTGTCTAATCTTAGGATTGGCATTCTGTATTGAAAGAATCATTACCTTAAACTTAGCAACCACGAATACAGACAAACTTTTAGCAAACATTGACGAGCGATTAGCTGACAATGATCTTGAAGGAGCGAAGGAGCTGTGTAGAGCTACACCTGGTCCTACAGCAAGTGTTTTGCATGAAGGTCTAAAAAATATCGACGGAGGCCCTGTTGCTGTTGAGAAAGCAATTGTTTCTTACGGGGCAGTACAGATGGGACTCTTAGAAAAAGGTCTAGTTTGGATTTCACTATTTATTGCGATTGCACCGATGCTAGGATTTATGGGAACGGTAATTGGTATGATCAAGGCCTTTGATAGGATTGCAGAAGTAGGGGATCTATCTCCAGCAGTAGTTGCCGGTGGTATTAAGGTAGCCCTAT
>CAZMYK010000019.1:0-17572 GCA_964570435.1 uncultured Saprospiraceae bacterium
AAGTCGTACACTGTTTTTTACAACTCCTTGGACCTCCCTTTCCTAAGCGGAATGTGACATTGTCAGCATAAATCATGGGACCTCGAATTTTAAGGCGAGACTGCAACATTTTCAATATAAATGTGTGGTAACCCATCCAAAAAATAATCTTACTTGAATTCTCCCCTTAGATACATCGCTATTGCCTTTGCCTTTCTACTAATTTGCAATCCTTTGTACATTCTTTTGATTTGTGAGCGATCAGGACCTATCTGCATTTTGAAGCGCTCAGATTCTATAAAGGAAGAGTACTTTGCTATCATTAGGTGCTATACCGGTCTTCTGAGAAGGAGCGCAAGATTTTGAAGTCCATTTGTTAATAACACACAAAATATTACTATCAACTAATATGCTGAAAGACAACCTACACAACAAGCAAAATCTTCACACTAGCCAATCACTTGGTGCTACTTTCTTTCTTAATTGTGCTCTTAAGGACGCAATACCAAAGATCAATCTCCTAGATATTAAGGCGAAATACCGCAACAAGGTGAATTCAATCGATCTTTCCCAAAATAGAATTCAAATCAGTAAGAAAACGCTCATTGCTCAGAAGGAGTATGCGCGAGATATTCATGATCTATTGAATGCCAATATTGGTTCTACTCTTCTGCAGCATCCCGATATATCAAGGAATTTATTGGCACGAATAGAATCATTTCACCAGAAGTACTACAAGCTTCTTGCTCTTTCCATCATGCCCAATCATTTTCGTATGGTAATTGACCTCACTACTCCTGTAGAAGAGACTGACAAGTTCAAGAACCTAAGTACTAAGGACCAAGTTGAGAAGATTGCGCACCTCATCAAGTCTGGTTCATCTCGATATATAAATCATTGGCGGAGTACTGCTGCTGATCAAGTTTGGGAAAGTGACTATTTTGATCTTCAACTTGGAGATACAAAAATGCTTAAAGAGATGATGACTTTCATAGAACAAAGTCCTGTGAAGGGTGGCCTAGTTGCTGCGGCTGGTGAACATCCTTTCACAATTGTCAATTGGGATCTATTGCCTTAGTAAGTCTATTGGTCAAACAAAAAAGCTGGTCAAACGGCTTGCTCTTGGATGTTCTTTTCTCGATAATCTCCCGGCGAGCTATTGAATTCTTTCTTGAAAATTCTTGAAAAATAATTCGGATCTGAAAAACCAGTTGCATATGCAATCTCGGATATGGTCTTATCTTTCTTCTTGAGAAGGTCTACGGCCTCAGACAAACGAACCTGCCTAATGAATTGAGTTGGTGTCAGGTTGGTAAGTGCTTTAACTTTGCGATAGAGTTGCGTGTGACTGACATAGAGCTTAGCAGTAAGATCAGTTATTTGGAGACCTGGCTCCTCAATATTTTCAAGAATCAAATCGCGAATTGACTCAAGAAATGGATCCTCCACAACAGATTCCCGGCTTTGATCGTCTTCAAGCAGGTGGTTAGTACGATACTTTTCTTGCAACAGGGCACGAGACTCGAACAATTTCCTAAGTCTAAGAAGCAGCTCACCTTTTTTGAACGGTTTCGCTAAGTAGGCATCTGCCCCTTTTTCTATCCCTTCCATTCTTGAATCATAGTCACTCCTTCCCGAAAGTAGGATGATTGGTATGTGACTCGTAGTCCTATGAGACTTTAGCTCTTCACATAGTTCGAAGCCTGTCTTATCGGGCATCATCACATCAGAAATAATAATGTCTGGAAGATGGTCGATCGCCATTTGAGCTGCTTCTGTACCATTATAACTAATCATTAGTTCATAGTGTTCTTTAAGGCAATATGCAAGGTAAGACGCTACATCATAGTTGTCTTCAGCAATCAAAAGCAATGGCTTTTCTCCATGAATGTTTTCAGCTGAAACTTCCAGGTATGTGTTACCTTGTTTTGGACTCATTTGAGAAAGCTCCTTAACTGGAATTTCCTTTAAGATGGGGAAGTCTACAGCGAATGTGCTTCCTTCACCTAGTTGAGATTCTATTGAAATCTGCCCTCCCAACTTTTCAACTAGCTTCTTAGTGAAGTATAGGCCTATGCCACTGCTGGGAAGATCTTGTTCGACGTTCTTCCTGATTTGGTAATACTTTTCGAAAATTCTTTCTTGTTCACTGAGATTAATGCCAAAACCATTGTCAATAACCTTAATATTCAGTACATCACCATCTAAGACCTTGACAATTACTAAGATACTACTTCCTGCATCTGAATACTTGATTGCATTAGAAATTAGGTTGTACATGATCTGCTGAACTCTGAATTCATCATAGGCCATCTCCAAACTCTCGACTTCGGATTCAAATCTTAGATCGATGCTCTTACTTTGAGCGAGGGATTGAAAAGAGGCTAGTATATATTTTAAGTAAGAGATGATGTCCCCAACAATATAGTGAAGCTCGCTCGTATCGTGGCTTTGCTTTTCAATATCCAGCATTTGATTAACAATGTGTAGTAAAGACATGCTATTTCGGCCGATCATTTCACCCATCACTGCCACTTCTTTGCTACCCTCAGAGTTAGCAACCTCTTCTGCCATACCATTTATAACGGTAAGCGGCGTCCTAAATTCATGAGTTAGATTAGTGTAAAAATCCTTCCTCAACTCACTCATTTCCGCTTGTCTATCAGCTTCCATTTGGGCAACCTTCCTTCTACTCTTTGACATCTCAAGCTCCACCAATGTCTGTCTAGATTTTTTCTCTCTTTGCTGGGTTTGATAGGTTAGACCTATAGAAAACAGGATCACTTCGGAAAGTACACCTAATTCTATATAAACGAAAAAATATTCCATACCTAGAATTCTAGAAATAACAGAGATAATTGCAAATATGGTTAAGCTACAAAATCCAAAAATAAAGTAGTAATTGGTCTTCTTTCGTAAACGAAATAGTGGAGGGATGAAAAGAATCCCAATCAAGGTACTAACAAGAACATACAGAATGGCTGTCACTAAAAAAGGGCGAACCGGTTCAGGATGAAACATGAATATAGCTAGAGCAAGGAGGACTACCAGCCAACCTAAATGACCATAGTATTTAAAAAGCTTATCCCAGAAGGGTAGATTTTTCTTCAGACTCAAAAAAGATCTGAGAAAGTACATATAAGCTATCATTCCAAGCGTAGTACAAAGGGCTATAAGGTAGAAATTGTTACTCGTGATCGGATAAGCACTCTGAAGGTCTTCATCCACTCGTATCCAACAAAAAATTGCGTATCCGGCATTGCTTAGCAGGTGGATCGCGTAAAATAAGTAAGAACGCTCCCTTACATGAAAATACAGAATCACATGATATAGGGCCATTATCGCCTGCGTCCCTACAAAGAATGGTAAAAACATGGTTTGATTTTTTCAGATCGTTCGTCAATATAAAGAAACGATTACTAATCCATAAAAGCAATGGTTTATCTTATTCACCATCTGCAAAGTCCCCTTTACAGGCACTTTTGCCAATTTTATGCTATAGAATGCAAAATTTGTCCTAGCGTCGATATGCCCCTCTTTCCGAATTTTACACTGAAATTCTAACAGCAAAAACCACAAAAGATGAAAGTCTTCAATTTCCTTCTAGTCTCTTTTTTCCACCTTATTACCTTATCGCAATTACAGGGGCAAGTCTCTATCATTGGACCAGCAACTCCTCCTGGAAACTGGACCAACGATACTTATATGACTCAAGACCCATTCGATAATAACAGGTGGACCATTACTATTGATCTCAGAGTGGATCAAGTAAAATTCAGATACAACAATGACTGGTCCATGAACTGGGGCGGGGTTGATTTTCCCATAGGAAGTGGGTTTCAAGATGGCTCAAATATCGATGTTCCTGCTGCTGGAGAATACTTTGTAACATTTAACAAGGCAACAGGAGACTATCAGTTCTTAGAAATTAGCTCAGGATGCTCACTTCCTAATACAATTTATGTTGATCGCCGTATTTCTGGGGGTGATTTTTCCGGAAGCAGTTGGGACAATGCGGTGACTTCCCTGCAGCAGGCAATAGACATTGTGCAATCTGATCCGGCTAAGGACCAGATTTACATCACCCGAGGGGCATATAGGCCTGAAAGATCGATCTGCCCAGGAGATACCTTATGTACAACTTTCTTCATTACACAGCCTATTAATATAATAGGAGGTTTCAAAGGCGGAGAATGTGATCCCTCGCAAAGGCCACTTTTTAATGGCAAGCTTCCTAAGGCTCAGTCAACAGTTCTAAGTGGAGACTTAGGGTACAATGATTTTGGCAATTTAGGTATTACTACTAAGGACAATAAAATTGTTATAAACGAATCCTTAGACATCGACAATGTCTACCATGTAATGATCTTAGAGGGGGTGGGAACTGGCATGCTATTGGACGGGCTGGTCTTTTCAGGTGGATACGCCAATGATACTTCTTCTACTGCTGGTTTTTATACTAAGTCAGGAGGTGGCTTACTTAATGATGGACGCTTCGCTGAAAGCAGCCCTACTGTTCGTAATTGTGTCTTTCAGGGAAATGTTGCTGCCCAGTGGGGGGGTGGCGTGTTAAATGTAGGTCTTACCAAGCCTGTTTATGAAAAATGTGAATTCATCTTTAACGCTTCCTACCTTGATGGAGGAGGTTTCTACAATATGGCGGATGAGAACTTCTTACAAGCCACTATGGACTTTGATGCTAGTCCCACCATCATCAATTCTAGGTTCGCTGGGAATACCGCCGCAGGTTATGGTGCTGGATTGTATAACAATGGAGATGGAGGTGGAGAATCCAGTCCACAAATCATACAATGTCTATTCGTACAAAACAAAGCAGGTTTCCAAGGCGCAGGCTTGGTGTATAACGGCTCTACCAGCACAGGGTTAATCCTTAATTCCACCTTCGCTTCTAACCTTCCTAATGCCCTTTTTTCAGATAATGCGACCGAGATAAAAATATACAACTCCATTATCTATAACAATGGAACAATAAATGGAAGTCAGCTAGGAGGAGACTTGAATGTCTATGATGTTAGAAACACAGTGCTCACCGGTGCTAAGCCATCAGGTATAAATATCTTCGATTTCGACCCTCTCTTTATAAATCAAATAGCCTTAGACGGCAATATTCCTGGAAACAATGGAAATTTCCGCCTACAAGAATGCTCTCCGGCTTTAGATGCTGGTGATAGAGCACTTTACGAACAATATTATTCCGCGAATGTAGATATTAATGGGCTTACTAGGACGGATGAGACAGTTGATCTAGGGCCTTATGAACAGACGGCAACAGCAATATTTACTGCCACAAAGGAATTAAATGATGCTTACATAGATCTCGAATGGACCATCCAAAAAGAAGATTGTAATTGCCTAATAGAAGATCCCATTCTAAAGAAAGGGGTCACTGTCCAACTCAAAAGCAATGACCAGATCATAGATTCTTGGGTGGTCTTTCCTGAAAGTATAGGTGACTTCTACACCTTCTCATACAGGGACTTCGTAGGACCAGGTATCTCTGAGGAATACGTCTTAGAATTTAAGCAGACAGGCCCTGGAACATTGAATTGCTTGTTCGCACAATCCGGTAGCACGCTTCCTTTTCAGATACCAGAAATAGATTTCATATCGAATGCTGAAAGTCCAGATTCCATCCTTGTAAAATGGCGAAATAAGTCTGCTCTCACTTCTTCCTATAAGGTTTTCAGAGATGGTTTCCTTATAAAGGAAATACCAGCAAGTGATGAAGTGGATGTGACCTACACCATGGTAGATTTATTCACGATTAACAATGAAAGCAGTTTCGAGAACGGACGTTCTTATAACTATTGCATAGAAACCATCAGCAGTATTTATCGAGACATCTACAACACGGAGATTCCGGAATTACTTTGCAACAATGGAAGCTCATATGACATCAACCTGTCTGCAAGTGATGATGTTTTTTCTGAAAAGGTAGAGCTCGTCTGGGAGGCAGTGGATGGCTTTGCAGACATCATCAGAATTGTTCGAAATGGAAATGTTCTTAAAAGTTTGCCCTCTACGGCAACAACCTATCACGATTTAGAACCAATTCCAGGTGCCCAAAGCACCTATGGAGTGGAATTAATGAGCTTCAATGCACCCTTCGTAGGTTCTTACGATCAAGGAAGTGTTCCAAGCAATGGAAGCATTGTAGGATATGTAAATACTAGCGGACAGAAAATCCCTATCCGCAATGCAATCATAACGGCCACTTGGGAAGAATATGGTGAAACTCAGAGCCTAAGCACAAGTTCCTTGTTCGACGGCTCCTTTGCCTTCCAAGATTTATTTTATAGTACAGAAAGAACTTTTAAACTTACGGCATCTTATGAGGGAGCTGACTTCGATGTGAATCCCATCGATGTAACACTCAGTCTTTCACAGCCCATTGCGAATGATGTACGTTTCTTTGCCAATGTTGAGAACCTTGCAGATACTCTTCAGTATGCAGATATCCAACTACTAGTGGTCAATCCAGATCCTCAGAACGATGCCACAATAGGGCAATGGCAATTGCGGAAGAGTGATCCTAGCGATACCGTTTATTTTAACTACTATCGTGGAAGTCAACTTATCCACCAAACTGTAGACGCTCAATATAGCTCCAATCCGATCAACTATTCCCACATTGATTATGGAGGTATTCCTGGGCAGCTCTATACCTATACCTTATATGCCTTTACTCAAGAAAATGGAGAACTCCGTGATACAACCTTGACCTATGAAACCACCTTTCCAGCTGTTTCTGTTCCTTCGAATCTACTGGTCTTCCCCAGAACAAGTACTCGAAAGGTTGAGGCAGAGTGGACCAATATCTCTGTTAATATTTCAGGTTTTAAACTTTACAGAGATCAAGGTGCCGCTGAAAATATCTATAGAGGATCGCTAGACACCTTTGTCGATCTAAGCGGTCGTGCAAATATGGGAGCAGACTACTATGTCACATCCTACAGAGAAATAGACGGAGTAGATTATGAATCTGTAGCAACACCAATTGTGAATGTCCTCTACCCTGATTTTATCGCTATTACGGACTTAATACCATCTCCTGATGACAACAAGGATAAGGTTAACCTCTTTTTCACACCGCCTGCCGAATATAATGAAGACTACAACTACGACGGATTCAGGGTTTATCGTTCAGAAACCGGAAATCCAAGCAGCGAAGTTGTTTTAGCTGAAATAAATAAACAAGTTGTAGAAGCACTTTCCCCATTCTTTTATGATGATTTTTCAGGTAAACCGCAAGTAGATTATACCTATGAAATTAGGCCCTTAAAGAATCTTGATGATCTTAATGAAGAGGGTCTGGGCAACAACACACCGTCTATCATCTTTCCCCCAGTCACAGCTCCATTGGGCTTAACAGCAAGACCCGACACTTCTAGAGTTGTATTGAATTGGGATTCGCCCCATCGTTCTAATAACGTAGACGGATTCCTAATTACAAAGAGACTAGCTCCCAACCAAGATACCTTAGGTAGTCAAGATCCACAACAGGTTAATTCATACATTGACTTCATCAATCAAGTATCCTCGCAATCTGAAAACTACGAGGTTTCTACATTTAGAATAGTAGAGGGCGACACTTTCTATTCACAAGCTGCAACTGTCCTTGCAGATCCACCGCTTTCAAATGGTAACGATCCCGTATTTCTAGATAATGTCACAGCAACAAGAGATATTTCTGCCCACATTAAGGTGTGCTGGGAATGGAATGATATTGCAACGGAAACCCCATTTGTTATAAGAAGAAACGGGGAGGTTGTGGCTATGCTCCCCTTTACTTCAAGAGCATTTTTTGATACGGAAGCTCCTAGAGGTGAAGATGTAGAGTATAGCATCGAGACGCCTGGAATCAATGGGAATCTAGACTACCAATGGGTCTACGCTTCAGGTTACCGACCCACGAATAAGTCCCTTGCAGGAAGAATATATAAGAGCACCGATCAAGCCGGAATTCCCGATGTCTCGGTAGCCGTCAAGGTGATCAAGGATGCTGATTCTTATCAATTCAATACGCTCGCGACACAAGATTTTCAAACTGTAACCCAGACCATCGATGTACAGGAAATTGCAACGCTTGCTAGCATTAGGGTTCAATTAACGTCAACACATACTTACTTTCAAGACCTGGTGGTAAAACTTACTTCTCCTCTAGGAACCGAGGTGACCCTCTTCGATCTTAGTTCTGATCCGATCTTGTGTTTTGGCAATGAGCTCGATATTAGCTTTGATGATAATGTCGTCAATCTATATACTAGCATTAATGACAATTGTGTGCCAAATGAACCGGTGATTGGGAGCTTCAAACCACTAGATCCTCTTGCTGCCTTTATCGGTGAGGACATAGCAGGAGAATGGACACTGAGTGTCGAAGATGTGAGAAATAATGAGCAAGGAGACATCGATGTTTCCATCCTAATAGGTTTTGAAAATGGCATCGATTCATACATGGCGAATGCACAGACAGATGCCTCTGGATTCTATCGTTTCGATGAGCTCCCCATTCATGGGCAGAATCTTAGTTATACCCTGCAAGCAGAAGCGGATGAAACCAATAATAGGTACCTGCAAAACCCTGCATCTCTAACCTTAGAACCAAACGATACCACTCAGGTATACTTCATTAATTTTGTTGATACCCTTCCTCAAGAAGGAATGGATGAAGAATTTGCTGAGATCTTAGGCATAACAACTACTCCTAATCCTAGCAATATGTCGATGGACATAAGTTGGAGCCCTACAAATGAAAACTTTGACGGTTTCGAAGTATATAGAAGTACGGACCTTCTCGCTGAAGTACTAAAAGGAAGCCCCCTATACTTGCAAGATCAAGGTGGATTCCCCGGCCTTCTTAGTACCTATTCAGTGCGCGCATTTTCAATCGTAGAAGGCGAGAAAGTCTTCTCCTCCTACGTGTCATCTTCCGCAATTTTTCCTCGATTGTTACCCGCTGAGAATATACAGGCAACGATTATTCCTGAACTTAATCGGGTAGAAATCAGGTGGAGTCACCCTACTGACAATCATGACTTCTACCTGCTCACTAGAAATGGAGAAGCTTTTGATGTGATTCAGACTGGTAATGATCTTGTTTCCATAGACACTACAGGCATTCCAGGGCAAAGTTATCGATATGAAGTATTTGTCATTAAGGGGGAATTTAGCTCCCTGGGAATATCTACCGCTATAGAATATCCCCTTCCAGAACCGATCCGGAGCTTCAGCCTGAGCTCACCTGCAGGTGTTACTGGTGGAAGTCAGAACCATCTCTTCCTGGAATGGGAATATGCTGAAAATGCTGCAGATTCATTTTTAATGATTAGATACATAAGAAATGGAAATTTTAAGGATGAAGTGATTCTTGCGCGTCTAAGTGGAGGTGATCGATTATATAGAGATTACACGGGAATACCTAACCAACTTTACTACTATGAAGTAGTTCCTGTTCAGGTAAGAAGCGGCCTGGAGTATGTCGCACTGAGAAGGGATACATGGTCTGAAAGTGAGTTATTCCCACTTCTTGCACCTCCCCTTATTTCAGGAGGTTCTACTGACGAAAGTACGGTTGTAATAAACGGTGAAAATTATTACGAAGGAAGTGACGGAATAGAGTTTTTCAGGAATTCAGAAGTAATCGAGCAACAGGAACTGCTTAATCAAGAGTTTCCAGAAACGTTAAGCTACTTAGATGGTGATGGAACACCGTTAACATTTACTACCTATGGAGTAAGAACCTATTCAGAACGTAATAATCAAGTTTTCTATTCTGAAACCGTCCTTGGTACGATTGACTATCCTAGACCTGGAAATCCACAAAATTTTACGGCCAGTGATGCACTGTACCCCAATAAAATAGAACTAGATTGGGACTACAATATCAATTCTCCCGTTGAAAACTTTAGGATCGAACGCAATATTAATGATAGTGGCTGGGAACAATTAGTCATTCTAGGTCCAGGCGAAAGAACATACGATGACTTCCTAGACTATAATGTTCAACCGACCAATCAAGTGAAAATCGATTATCGGATATCAGCAATAAACAAGGGGGTGGCTTCTGACTTTGTGCAAGATCCAGGTTCCCTGTATTTTGGAAAATTAACAGAAAGTTTCGACACGGAGCTTAATGGGGCCGGCTTCGAATTCACTAGTAATTTCGGGATCTCGGTGGACATTTCTGGGGACTATGCTATCGCTGGAACGGATAATCATGCAGCTGTAATTTTTAAATTCAATGGTGTCAGCTGGGATGCTCAACATGTTTTCTATCCAGCTGACTATGGATTTTCATCGGACGCAATGTTCGGAAATAATGTAGCTATTTCAGGTGACTATGCCGTAATCTCAGCTGAAAATGCTAATTCTGGTGCTGGAGCGATTGTTTCGTTGATAAGAGAAAACGACGTCTGGGTCACAGATTCAGTTATCATTAATAATGGTTCGTACGGAAGTCCGTTTGCGTTAGGTAGATCCTTAGATGTATATGACAGTCCAGATCCCAATGGCAGAGACCTGATAGTTGCTGGACTAACTGAAAATCTTGGTTTTGGCAGGGCCGCTGTTTTTGGAAAGCTAAATGATAAATGGACTTTTGCCCTTTCTCGAACAGGGTTCGATAGTTCAGGAGATTTTGCTTCCTTGGTTAGTGTGGATGAGGATCATATTGCCATCTATCAGAGACTTTCAGGTAATGCTGGAATTCATACCATAAAGACTTCTGATTTTTCGAATGGCCCTTTCTATCCCGGCACAGGAGTTAGAAGTATAGATATGGACGGTAATACCCTTGTTGCTTCGAAAGCTGGCTCTGTTGAAGTGCTTACGATCACTCCCATTTTATTTATTCTGGAACCTCCTTTTACATCCTCTGAATCTGGATACGCGACTGCAGCTAGAATATTAAGCAATCGTGAAATATTAGTAAGCAATACAGGTAGTGAAAAGCTCTCTTCTTATAAAAAAAATGCAGCCGGTGACTGGTACCTAGAAAAAACTATCGATACCAGTAGGCCTGCTGGTTCGGATTTTGGACAAAGTATAGCCTTGTCCGAAGATTTCTATATTGTGGGATCTCCCGAATATAATGGCGGAATCGGTGTTGTGGATTTCATTCCTAGACAGTCTATTCGGCTAGGAGAATCCGTAGACATCGATGGTGATTATGCTGTTGCAGGAACTGACGGTGCAGGCTTCGTGATCTATAAGAAAGGAGATGACAATACTTGGGCTATTCAACAAAAATTCGGTCTTGACTTTAATGAAGTAAGCCCAGAAGATGGCTTTGGAAAGGTGGTGTCCATTTCAGGGAAATATATCGCTGTCAGTGCAGCAAATGACGAGTTAGGTAGAGGAGCTGTTTATGTTTTCGAAAGAAAAGCTGATAATACTTGGGAATTTCAAACGAAGATAAAGCGAAATAGTACACTCAATGGGTTTGGAACTAATCTGGAAATTTTAGATAACGAAGGGCTAGGAGCTCAGGACCATTTACTTATCCAATATGAAGTTGGCCGACCGATTAACTTTAGAAGACAAAATGATGAATGGATTTTTGTAAGAGAGATTTCTCCTACTGGTTCTGCTTTTTCATCACTTGCCATTAATTCTGAGAATGCGATTTATGCTTATCCAGGCCGTGTAGATATATTTAATGAAGTAAATGGACAGTATGGCTATAGTGCCGATGGAAGTTATCTTAATGCTGACAATCACAGCTACGACCTTGGCAATAATATTGTGGTAGGAATAGGTGATGAACAAATAGAAGTCCTGGAAATAATTAATAACCAGCTTCGAAACCCAATCAATGTTCCTACCATTCAAGGAGAGAATTATTTAGGAGAATCGATTACCGTTCTTAATGACGATGTTTTCATAGTTGGATCACCACAAAGTGGACTAGCATATTTATATAGACTAGGTAATTTTGGTTGGTTTATTAATCGAATTTATTCAGATGATTTCCAAGATGGAAATTCCCTTTATGGACATGCCATCGCAAGTTCAGGGAACTACCTTATCGTCGGTGCTCCTGGCTTTGACAATCATCAAGGAAAGGTTCATTTCGAAGTGATTGACTCTCCCCCACCCCCTCCAACTAATGTAGTAGCTACAGATGGTAGTCAGGTCGGCCAGGTCACGATTAGCTGGGAAGAGCCGACTCAAGCGGGAGAAATAGATGGTTATAAAGTTTTTAGAGATGGTGAGTTTCTTGCTAGCATAGGTATAGAAGATGGAAAATCATACATTGACTTACCTCCTACGGGACTTATTCCAGGCAAGGTATACATCTATCAGGTCCAGACTACCTTTGAAGGAAGGTCTTCCATATCTGTTGCAGACCCAGGCTTCATGCCGCCTAATGGTGTGGTCACTGGAAGGGTGACCACCTTGCAAGGAAATGCGCCCATAGAAGGAGCTGAAATCCTAGCCTCATTATTGGTAGATGGCGACTATCGTTCGTACAATACAGTCACAGATGAATTAGGGAACTACATAATAGATGACATCTACTATAGCGAACAATCAACGATTACAGTTACATGTACATTCGAAGACCATGATATTATCAGCCAAGAATCTGTGAATGCTAGTCCACAATTAAGTGAAATACAAGCGCTAATTAATCTTACAGGCAACTCAAAGATGAGTGCTAATTTCTTTGATATTACTGCCTATTCCATCACAGGAAATGTGCGGCATGAGGCTTTGAATGATTGTTACCTTGGGGAAATACAATTAACCCGAAAATACATTATCAATCAGAATGGAAATGAACTTGTTCAAGAAGAGGTGAAGACCACAGATGAGGAAGGGAATTATGCCTTTATTATCAATCCTGAATTAGATGGTCTGGAGCGTATAGAAGTTATTATTAATGGATTTAGAGAAATAGGTGACTTAGATACACTCTTCTACAAATTCGAAGCCCTTACCGACGTAAGTGTTGTGCCGATTCGTCAGGAGGATGGTGTTCCTATAATAGAAGATTTCGACCTAGAACGAAATACGGTGATCAACTTCCGAGATCAAGTAGAGTATATTACGAATGTGAATATTGTCAATACTTGCGGAGATATTCTCAGTCCCAATGATCAATGGACCATTAAGATCAGGTCGCTAGATGGTTGCTACGAAGAAACCTTTGTTTCATCATTGGATAATAAGTTATTCACCTCTGTTCCACCATTGGAGCTTGCAATCAATGTCATCGATGTGGACAATAAGACACCTGAAAACCTTATTTACCTAGACTACTTGATCAACAATCCAGTGACGCTAGATCTTTACCAACTGCACCTAACAGAGGCTAGATTTCTTTCGCAGCAGGAATTATTAGCAGCAACCTCGGTCGATCTAGAATACCACAAGCCTCCAGTGATAATGGCAGATTTCTCAGCAGAATTTCGATTCATGTGTGGCGATGTTAATCGAGAAGCCATAGTAGAGTCTGGACAAGAGTATAGCATTGCCCTTTCTGTAGAAGAGCCCTTCTCACCTGCTTGTATGGTAAAGAGTGGTTACATTAAGATCGTCAATGATGCAGACAAGGAAGGCCAGCCTGTAATTATTGCGTATGATGAATCTATAGATGGATTCGCAGACTATACTTTTACTGCAGGTGCGCCTAATCCAGTGATTCCTCATTCCTGGAATATTTCGATAGAATACTACTCTGATGCGGGCAACTTCCAAGGATCTATTGCAACGGCAATTATTGTAGAAGGATCCGTAGAAATTCCGGGCAATGGTATTCTGACGGATGCTAGCCAAGGGTTTAACGAGGTGCCCTTGCCCTTATTTGTCCTTAGAGATCCTCCAGGAGATCGAAGTTATAGTTCTATAGAGACCGGTCACGAGGTAGAGAAAACTTTCACCTTTAAGGATGCAGACGATGAGTCAGTGACATTTAAAGATGGGATCCGGGCAGAAATCGCAGGAATAGCAGGAAGCTTAGGAGCCGGAATAACGGATGGAAAGTATGACGAAACCACAAAGGAGCTCACCTTCACCACAAAGATAACAGAAAGAATATCTACAGATGGGGGTAGTGGAACACAAGAAGAGCTAATCGGCAGACCTGCAAGTATCATTGTGGGTGCGGGAGTGGTCATGCAAACTGGGATAAGGAATACTATTAAAGTCACAGATTGTGATGAAATTACAGAAACTAGATCTGTTGGTTTCACACCTGTAGAACTCAAGACGACTTGGACCTATACTATTCAGTTTATCGAAGATCTAATAGCTAGCTATGCGGCAGATATCCTTAAAATTCAGTCTGGCCAACTCGTGCTCTCAGATGAAATAGGAGATCCGATTCCAAAACAAGAAGCGATCGATCGATTCACCATTCAGAAGAAAAACTGGGAGCAAGTGATCCACTACTTTGAAATGGAAACGAATCCAATTTATTACTACACATCTGCTGACTTTACAAATTTCAAAAAGTTTAAAAAGCAGGAAGTTTTCATTGGCTTTTCGGGAGGATTGAGTGCAGACTTCGCTACACTTAATGAAGAAGCGAACAAGTGGAGTGTGAAACTGAGAGAGGAATTTCTGGTCAATGGTCAGCTAGATTTACAGCAAGTTTTAACACAAGACAAGGTTGACAAATACAACAATGCTGCTACAGCCATTCGTGAATTAATGTCATTTAATAATGAAAAGAACCAAGATGGCCTTCTTACAGTATTTAATAGGTGGAAGTATTCAGATGACAGGTACAACAATACCAGTTACTATACTACAGCACCTGGAATTAGTGCCAATGAAATGGCAGAAAACAGAACTTTTTCTGGATTAACCAACCAGACTTTCACCTACGAACAATCGAAGTCAGTGCAAAAAGGTAGCCTTGTGACCACCTATACAAATGGAAATATTTATGCAGGACTAGATGTCAATATAGGACTAGAAACCTTCGTAGGAATCGGGGCTGGAGTTATTGAAAAAGTATTTGAAGTTTCTGGCTTTGCGGAGCTTTCCACAGATTTAAACTACTCGACCACTGAAGGAACAGTAGAAGGGTCAACGAGTTCAGCCGAAGTATCCTACTTTCTCTCAGATTCTGATCCTACTGATGAATTTAGTGTGACAGTGCTGAAGGGTGTAGACTTGAATCATACTCCCTACTTCCAACTCGTAGGCGGACAATCGAGCTGTCCGCATGAGCCAGGAACCTTGAATAAGGATAATCCACTAGTGTTTGTATTGGATCCTGAATCTGGAGCACCTGCTAAGACTTCAAGTCTTGTGTTCCAAGATCCTGAGGAGCCAGCTGAATTCACCATTACTATCACGAATTTGAGCAACACGCAAGACTCCAGGGACATCGAAGTATTCCTAGACAACAATTCGAATCCGAATGGTGCTACCGTTAAATTAGGTGGGTCGAATCTGGGTTCACAGGTTTTCACACAGTTGGGATACAATAACCCACTTCAGTTGACATTGACTGTGGATAGAGGTCAGGCATTCGATTACTCGGGTTTGCGTATAGGAGTGAGGCCAGCTTGTGAAGGGGAGAATGTCGAAGATTTCATCACCCTAGATGTTCAGTTTCAGTCTCCGTGTAGTCCGATATCTATAGTGAGACCTGATAATAATTGGCTCATCAATAGCGTCAGCTCAGATTTGATCATTGGGCTCCAAGACTATGTGCCAAACACTCCTAATTTTGAGGGATTGACCTTGGAATATAGGAGGATCGGAGAGTCTAGCACAGGATTCAATTCCGGATGGAATCCTATTCCTTATACCAATATCAAGGAATCCTTCGAACAGAATAATCCTATCGCTGCGGAAGACCTGCAAGCTTACAACGATGCCAACTTCCTTCCTGGTGAGATTCCTACTTACTTCATGGTATGGGAACCTGAAGAAGGCAATGCCTCTCTTTTTCCTGACGGTGAATATGAATTAAGAGTAGTCTCTACATGCAATGAAAATGGTTTGCAGTCCTTCACATATAGCAATGTAGTTGGGGGTAAAATAGATCGCCAGCGTCTCCAGCTTTTTGGTATTCCTCAACCCTCTGATGGAATTTGGATTCCAGGTGACGAGATTTCTGCAACATTTACAAAAAATCTCGACTGTATTAATATAAGTGACGCTAGCTTTCAAGAAAAATATCTTCAGGTATTCGTAGATAATGTTGAAATTCAAGATGCAGCATTTACCTGCTTTAACAACAAGCTTATCATGACTGTACCTGACATGTCTATTTATGATGGAAAGATCATGACGGTAGCAATTGATAGCATTACAGATCCGAACGGGAATCTAGCCTTCGATATTGATGGAACCACCAGAAAGATAGAATGGGATTTCCTCGTTACGACGCAGAAGGCCTATTGGGAAGCAGATAGCATCGTAGTAGAATTATATGAGGGCGAAAGTATAGTGCTTGAAGTCGGAATCAGAAATACAGAATTACAAAGCGCACTTACTGGATTGCAGTTAGGCAAGACAAGCTCTTCGGACCCTTGGTTAAGCGTAGACCCTGCACCTAGTGCGATGTTTGACATCAATCCTGGTGCGGTTCGCAATATCGAGTTCACCTTAACAGCTGGTACTGTTGGAAGTGTCTTTGATACCTTATCTGTCTTGAATATCCCGGGCAATGCTACCATACCGAAACTACCGATTAAGCTAACGACGCTGAAAAATCCTCCATTCCCACCAAACTGGGCAGTGGATGAAGGGTTATATCCGAATTCAATGACTGTAGTGTGTAACTACGCATACGCAGACGAAGGCCAATTATCGACAGATACAATGGACTTGGTCACTGCTTGGATAGGCAACACATTGAGAGGTGTGGCACGAATTTCTGAAATAGGTGATGATAATTTTGCTGCCTATCTAACAGTCTTTGGAAACAATGGAGACACTGGTTCAGACCTAGAGTTTAGAATCTGGGATGCCAGTACAGCTAGAGAATACAATGCCTATGCCGATCCTACGATTTCCTACGCACAGAACGCTTTTTTCGGTCTTTCGTCTGCACCAATAGTTTTATCTGTCAATAAGTCAAAAGATGAAGCGAGATACATCCCACTAGCCCAAGGATTCACCTGGATATCACTAAATAGTGAGGAAGAGGACATGTGTGTTTCGAATATTCTTCGTGAACTTTCGAATCTTACACCTGGTGATCGAATTATAGGTCAGAATGGATTTTCAGAATATGTAAATTCGGGCATTGGTTGGATTGCAGATCCCATGGTTATGTTGGATTCATTGACAACGGAGGATAGTTATATGGTTTACCTGCAGAATGGTCCAGATTCCATAAGAATGACAGGAAGTGATGCGCTTCCATTTACTAAGCTACTGGCTGAGGGTACGAATTGGATTGGTTTTCCATCGCAAGCAGGGATTTCTGTGGAAGATGCAATCGGAGTCAGCTCCCTTGCAAATGTGACGCAGTTAAAAAACAAGGAGCAATCTCGACTAAGTGTGGGTAATGCATGGACAGATGGAAACCTGCTCCAAATGCTTCCTAATGATGGTTATCAACTAACTGTCTCAGCTCCATTGCCATTAAATGTACCTGGTG
>CAZMYK010000020.1:0-17463 GCA_964570435.1 uncultured Saprospiraceae bacterium
TTCATTGGTCATATATTGCACGCTTGTTTTGGGCTGCCATTTCAACTGTAGTAGTGATTCTTTTTTGTCTAGTTTCACTTCTTTTGGCATTAAATATCCATTCTAGGATACCCCTTTTTACAGATCGAGGAAAATTTTCCCAGTTTTGTGACGCCGTGGTGTTTTGTTGAAATGCTTCCTGTAAGTCTATTGGCTTGATGAGATTATCTACATCATTCAATGCATCCCATGTACCAGTCTTTTTTGCTACATTGATCAGATCATATCCGGGTTTCCTCATCTTTTTGCTCGCAATTAGTCTTTGAACCTTGTCTTTATTGACCTTGCTCCAATTACTCTTTGCGCTTCTTTTGGCGAAATATTGATAGTAACTATTCGCGTCTCGCTTATTAGGTTTGCTATCTATCCAGCCATAGCACAAGGCATCGTCAACGGCTTCAGAATAGTATACAGATGCTTGTCCGGAGCCTTTTTTGTAGATAATCAGCCAGACCGAATTCATCTTTGCATGATTTTCTTTTAGCCATTTTCTCCATTGCGCACTGTCTGAGGCTGTAATTGCTAGAACGTTTTTGTAGGTAGACTCCATCACATCTTCGAATTAAATCACTTTTCTTACATCGAGTCTGCTGAGAGAATTAGAGCTGGTCCTCATACTTTGCTATCAAATTATGGATTTCGCGATATTGCTTCCAAAGTTCTTCATTATCCTCGGCATTGACATTGGACAAGATCACGCGACCTATTCTTCTATCTGCATTAAATTGTAGATCTGCTTGGACACCTGGATCACTTCCTGCGTGCCCAATGTTTCTGCTCTTGCTTCCCATGCCCCAAAAAATTCTATCATCATCATCGTCTCCAGGCAGCAGCAAGCGATTATAAGGAGGAGGTAGGTATTCAGTGTTTCCAGTATAGGCTAGAATCATTTCCTGTAGAAATAAGGAAAGGTCATCGGTGGTAGAATGCAAACCTCCATCAGGGTAAGTTATCAATCGATATCTTGGAACGATGGTCCCATTTGGAAAGTATAGGGTTGCCAATTCTGCTGAACCTTTTTCCATTTTGTTCCAATAAGTATTATTCATTTTAAGGGGCTCGAAAACTTTCGTCTTTGTGTATTCTTCAAATGGTGTTTCGGTAGCAATTTCAACAATGTATGCTGCTAGAGCCGCGTTCAGGTTTGAGTATTCTTTTTCACTTCCAGGTTGAGCCCTAGAGAAATTTTTTCTTTTGTACCAATTACCCTTTCTATTAAGTATTGCAAATAAGAAGTCTTCGATGGACATGTCCTTGTGCAATTTTAGAAAATTCACATAGTCTCGATTTACCACATCCTTGTTCTCAAGCTTTTCATCCTTGACGTAGGACCTTCGGTAGTACTTAGAATCAATAATACTTGATGTATGATTTGCCAAATGCCGAACTAAGATAGGTGTTGTGGTATGCCTGGGATTCTGGACTGTAAATGGAAGAATCTCATTTATCTCCGTATCTAGGCTTAGTTTTCCATCCTGAATTGCCTTGGCTAGGGCTAAGCCGACCACAGTTTTGGAAACAGAGCCAATATTTTCAATAGTGTTCGTTTCAAATGCTTTTTGGTCAGCCTTATTTGCATATCCAAATGCCTCCTTATAAATGACCCTTTCTTCATTGACAACTGCCACAGAGAAGCCAGGCAGGTCCGACTTTTCAAAGTGCTTAAGCAGTTCCAAGGTCAAGGAATCAGAACTTGTCTGTGATATTAACCCTTTGCTGCTGCAAGTCAGCAATATTATGAAGCTGAAGATCCTTAGTTTTAAATTAATTGTGCAATGTGTCATATCGAACGGTGGCTTGAGTTTTATAGACAATTTTCGTGGTAGTGAATTGGTCTTAAAAATGCTCAAATCTCTAGTCAAGCCTTAAAGATACGAAATGGCAGGCAATGCACCTCCTAGCCAAAACAAGTTGCTAGACCTTAAAACTTTTTTCAAGGTGTAAAAAATATTGTACCATTTGCCGTAGTATTATAGGAAGCTGTGGCTAATTGATAGGACAACTATTTATCAGGTTCTATTGGAGGCAATAGTGTGGCTGATCTGTTACGTCGAAGGCCAGTGATTCTAGCCCTAGTCTTCATCATCAGAATCCATAACTTTTTCTTTTCTCAGCTTCCCTTTTGAATCAATTAAGATCTCAAATTGCTCGCCTCCTTGCGTGATGTCTATTTCATAGGAGATGGCTTGGCGCTCGATTACGAGTTGAACCTCTTCTAGCTCAAAATTGCCAAGGTTCTCCTTTAGCAATGAACTTAAGTAGGAAGGCATGTCTCTTTTTTCTATTTCTAGTTCGGTAGCCAGCCATGCTCCAGCAAGAGTAAAGGAAGCAGAATATTTCTCGTCAGCTTCAAGAAAGTCCGCTTCCCATTCATCTCCTCCTTCCTTTTCCCATTCTACCGATTTGGCATTTGGGAATTTTTCCTGGAAGGACTCAACGATAATTTCTGGGACAGCGGCTTTCTCTAACTGCGAATACAAGTGCTGCATAAATATGAAAAATGCAATAGTAATATAAATCTTGACTTTCATTCTTATAATTTATTCCAATGTAGGGGGCGATTTTGAAGACAATTGGAAGTATCTAAAGGCAGGTAAGATTGCGGATGGAGGGAGTGACTTTCAATGCAACAGATATGGTGCAAATTTCCCATAAAGGACTTAAACCCTTTAGGGGAGCAAGTTCATGAGAAAGGACTTAAAGTTCTAAGGTCTACTCCTGAACTTGCCTTCACTAAACCCGGCCTTATCATCGCTTTTTCGTGATCTTTTCAAATGGATACTTTAATAATTGAATCCACGTAGCAGGACTCTTTTTTTGGTCTGGAAAGGAATCCAAACCATAGGTAATTTCCTCTGGCTCTTTGCTTTTAAAAGTTCTGAATATGCGATCCCAAATGCTAAATAAGTCTCCAAAGTTACTATCCGTATATGGACGTTTGTGATGGTGGTGGATTTGGTGGAAGTTCGGTGTTACAAATAATAAGTTGAGTGTCTTGTTCAATGTCTTTGGCAGGTGGTACTTCCCATGAATTATGATTTTGCTGGAGACTTGAATTACTTGGTGGAGGCCGACGAGCCATAATGGCGGGACTAAGACTAGGATGAAAAATAGGTAGTGAAATTGCCTGATAAAGGTTTCGATCGGATGTTCGCGCAGGGTTGTACTAACATCTAAAGTATGATCGCTATGATGGATGGCGTGGAAGTGCCAAAGGATAGGAATACGGTGCATGAGAAAGTGATAAGCCCAGTAGGTCAGGTCCAGAAAAATGAAGGTAAAAACAATGATGCCGATGGACGATTCGATACCGAGAAAGGTAAGAAGGCCAAGGTCTTTCGACTCTAATAGTATGAAAATTTTGATGAAGATCAGGGCAAGTATGAGCTGAATGAATATGCCGCCAATCGAAACTTTGAAGTTGGTGGAAAAGTGCCGAATTTTGAGCCTAGTTTGTTCCAATTCTGAGAAAGACTCAATTAACCAGCAAAGGATAAATAGAATCACAATCGCAATGTACTGTGTTGTGCTAGGAATTTCACTTACTTCCATATCAAAGTACTTTCTTGTGAAATCATAGTGTGGTAGTTCTCAGATTGTTGAATGATAGCGCCTATGGTTTCCGTAGGTCCCTTAGAAACTGCTAAGTTGTAGAGGAAGGCAGGAAGCGAATGAATAGGATCCGATACGATGGTATAGTCTACCCCTGTAAGACCTGTGGACAGAGGTGTGATGACCCATTGGGACTCAAAGTAGGGTAGGGGCACTAGTCCTCGTTGGTCGATCTTATCGGTGATGCCCTTTGATTGCGAAAAGTAAACCCCTTGCTCGTTCATGTGCTGATGGCAGTCTGCAGCTATGATTCGATCGCTCATAGGCCAAGGAAAATCCACCACTGAGTAGTATTGAAAGTTACCTGGACTCTTGCTACTTATGATCCCTGCTTCGAGGCACTTGTATGCCCAATTTGTATAGTGATCTACGTCATTGAGTACATGGACGAAGTTTTCGATTGAACTATTGACCTGAAAAGTGATATTCAACCCGTCATACCCGGAAGAAGTCTTGATCCGCGTAACAACAATTTCATTTTCCTCCTTGTATTTCTTTGAATTTTCAAATTGGTCATTGGATCCATTACCATCTTGGTATGCATTTTCAAGAGCTAGTGTAGGATTTATACCTATCGCCAAGACCAATATTATCAAGTATTTCATTCTCTTGTAAGATTTTGATTCTTTCTCACAAAAGTTCACATGAATTTTGAAGACAATTGGAATTATCCGTTCAAGAGGGAAAGAAAAAAAGTGAAGATGTAGGCTGACCAGACTGGTCCATGATAGTGTCCCTAGAATTGAATCCTAAAGGAGTGCCTTCCGTTTTGAAATGCATAGTTGACTTCCCATTCGTACTTAACGACTATTTCATGCACTATGGCTAAGCCCAAACCGCTACTGACTTTTTCTGAAGAAACACTTGTAAACCGTTGGAACAAAAGGCTCTTATCTAGGGCCTTGCTTCCTGAGTTAGAGACGACTAGGCTCTCACTAGCAAGGGACACCCATATACCTGCCTTTCGATCTGAGTGTCTAATGGCATTAGAAATCAGGTTGTGAATCATCGTTTCAAATAGAAATGGGTTGGATAGAACTTCAAAAGAATCTTCGCAGTGTACTTGCAGATTGATTTCTTTTTGACCAATATAGTCTTCAAATAGGAGCACTGTATCTCGGATACTATTATCCACATTAATCGATTCACTATTGTCGTACTGTCGGTTTTCCATCTTAGCTAGCAGAAGCATGTTCTTGTTAATCCTAGTAAGTCTTGAAAGTGGAATTTGGATGGCATCTAATAATTCTCCTTCTTCCCGAGTGACTTCTTTTTCTTGGAGTAAAATATCGACTTTCGACTTAAGGATCGCCAACGGGGTTTGTAGCTCATGTGACGCATTCTCGATAAATGACTTTTGTTGCCTGTAGGTGTCAATATTGCGATTCACCAAGTGTTCTAAAGTCTCATTAAGTTCTTGGAACTCTTGAATATCTGATGGGGGCAGGTTGATTGTTTGGTCATTTGACAATTGGAAGGACCTCAGAACTTTGAGGGTTCTATTGAAAGGTTGCCAGGTCTTTCGGGCAATCCTCTTGCTGAGAATCAAAAAGCTCAAAATTAAAAGGAGAAAGAAAATAGCGGTGACTAAGGCTGTCGCAACGAAGGTGTCGTTCTTCTCCTCGAGATTGGTCTCTATCAAAATAACGTAGGGAAGACCGTTTATTTCTGCGAAGGTTTTCAGACCTCTAAAGCGATCTTTCTCAAGATCTTCTTCGAGAGGGTTCGCCTTGAGGATTTCAAATATGCTGTCCTGAAAGGATACTGGTGATGTGGCTCTTGTGATTGAAAATCCTGCATGCAATTCTCCATAAAGCTCATTGATGTTTGCAATTTCGGTCTCTGAAAATGAATTGCGCTCAAGCATTTCCTTTGTTTTGCGCAATATATCTGAGTTGTTTTCATCGATCGTGCTTGTCCAAATGCGATCAAATACCAGGACGTAGGCTGGTATGCTAACAACGAGAATTATTAGGGCATTGAGTATGAAAACCCTCAAAGGTCTATGCAGTAGCTTAGTCATGTTTCCCACTTGTAACCAGTCCCATAGATTGTTTTGATGTAATCAAGACCACCCTTAGCTTTCAACTTTTTCTTCAAATTTTTGATATGAGCATAGACAAAATCGTGATTATCGAACATGTCTGCAAAGTCGCCTGAAAGATGTTCCGCAAGGGCACTTTTTGAGAGGACCCGATTTTTATTACCAATGAAGAATAAAAGCAGGCTATATTCTTTCTTGGTCAGATGCACATCTATACCAGAAATCTTAATCGACTTGGCTTGGATGTCAATTTCTATTTCGTTTTCTAAGATCAGATTGCTGCTATCAAATTGTTTGCGCCTGATAAGTGAAGTAATTCGTGCTGCTAGTTCTGCATGGTGAAAGGGCTTGGTCAGATAGTCATCAGCGCCCAGGTTAAGACCTTTTACCTTGTCTTCAAGAGAATTTTTAGCTGAAATGATGATTACCCCGTCTTGCTTTTTTACCTTCTTAAGTTCTTCAAGAATGTCAATTCCGGAACCACCTGGAAGCATGAGGTCGAGTAGGACGCAATCGTAGTCATAATTATGAACTTTATCAAGCGCGGAATCGTAGTTATCCACCCATTCACATAGGTACTCCTCCTCTTTCAGATAAGCGATGATGTCATTTGCGAGGTCAGCTTCATCTTCGACTATTAATATTTTCATTACCCTATAAACTGCATGAAATCTGGAGAAATTTTGAATTTTGTGTAAATTCTTCCCGTAGCAAGGATAGAATAGTGGTTTATGCCCAAGATCTTACCAATACGAATTAGAATCCTAAGCAAAATTCGATCTGCTCAGTCTTGGTCTACTACCTCTTTTATAAATTTGCTAATCTACCTATGTGGATTTTCAGCCATCGAATTGTCCTGTGGAACGAAAAGTGATGCACTAAAGAAATCACTTCCATTTATTTACTAAGGAGCACGAAAATTATCAATTTCTAGTCGCATATCAAAGGACTTGACCCAAGTTAATCCCGACCCACTCATGACCTCGTTTCCAAGTTCAATGTCGGCTATTAGCAGGTGAGGAGATAAGAGGTCTTCCTTCACGGCATAGCCTAGGATTCCTGCAACATCAATCTGAGATTTAAAGGAATACTCTTTAGCTTTAAATGTAATGTTGACCCACTGATTTTCGTTTTGACCTGACTGATCAGTCCAATTCTTATCAAACCAAACCTCCCATGTGTGATTAGCATCAACAAATTCCCCGTATTTTTTTCCTGCTGGATCAAAGTGTTTTTCCGTTGCATACGTCCAAATCATTATTTCAGCAGCGATAATATCAGAATTAGCTTGACTCCCTTTGTTTGGCTCATCTACCAACCACATAGTTGTGGCTACATTGAAATTTCCATTTGCAATGATATCAACTTCATGTGAGATCTCTAGGTCCTTCAGTGTAGATATTTGCAGAGGAAACCTAGCGTCAAATTTGGGTTCAGGCAACCACGGGGATGAGCCCATTTTTATTTGTGGGTATGCATAGATCACTCTTCTACTAGTGGGCCAAGACCAAGACCAACCATACTGATATGTGCTGTCTATTTTTCTCTTTTCTAGGCATTGGCTCCAGTCGTCATCTTCAGCTGCATATTTATTCCAGACGTTATTATTGAGGACTCCATGTTCGGTTTCGATTGAAAAATATTCATTGCAATTGACAGTTATGGATTCTGGTTTCACCCAAGGCTGGGAGGTCTTTTTTGTGTGATGGCAAGATGCTAAGCAAAGAACAAATGTTAAAAGGAGAAAACTCACTTTGCCTAGTCTAGGTGTACTATGTTCCTTACATTTTTCTTTATTCATTGCTAATGATTCCTAATTGTATGGGGATGGCCAACAAGGGTCTTATCAAGTTCAAGGTTTTGCTTTTTTTCTTCGAAAGAAGAGTGTAAAACCCACTTAGAATACCTAGGTGTTCTCATTTTGAGGACTTGAAGTTGAAGGTATACTTTGATGCTTGGTCATTTTCCGTGCCGCTAATGCTTCTTTGGAATTCATCATTCGAACTGAAGAGGTAGACTACTTTGTTGGGATTGATATAGTCGGAGTTTTCAAAGGTGATGCTATCGGATGACCACTCCGTTGCTTTGAAAATTTTGGGATTACTGCCTTTGATTACGGAAAGGAGAATTAGTTCATCATTGACTATTTCGATTTTATTGTTTGATTCAAACAAGACCTTCTGATCTTTTATATATTCAGCAGATTGGATTAGATGACCATCCTTGCCTATTGACCAAGATTCATTTAATCGGCCTTCCCAGGCAGGTGAGGTCCAATTCCCAAGCAAGTGCTCCTTGGCAAGTGAATAGACTTCCTCAATCTCAAGGGTGCTAAGTGCTTTAAATTGTGTACTGAGATAGGTTTGCTTCCATTCTCCTTGATCATATTCTCCAACTATAAAGTTGTAAGTGGAATCATCGACATATTCCCACATGTCTGTTACATTGGAATCGCCATAGTGATATTGGTACATAATATTCATCCCTTGAACCGTAAGAAGTCCTTTCGTTAAGCCACCAAAGACGTCGAATTCCCAAAATTTAATGACATTTGAATTCTTGTCGACTTGTCTAATTCCATGGTTTCTCAATCCAAGTTCGCTATGTTCTTCATCCACAAAGCCTATTGATTCTGCTACTACAATTGAGCTGTCCAAAGCAAAGCGAAAGGTGATTTCTTGTGAAAATGGGCTTCCATTTCCCCAGCTTCCGTTTGCTTGCCAAGTTCTATCTACTAAATTATTAAACACGGAAAGGTCGGCAGTTTGCCCCAATAACAGGATTGGTAATGATAGTAAGATGGATTGTAGTAAGATTTTCATATTTATGATTCTTTGAAAAGTCCTAGTTTGCCATAAATGAGCAAAATAGGAGGTAATGTACAATTAGTGAACGGAAGACTCCGTCCTCAATATTGAAGTTCTTGCAAATTCTTGAGGTCGGTATCCCAAATCGTTATTTTTCCTCCATCATCCGTAGTCACTAGTTTGCTGGCATCTTCATTCCAATCTAGTCCCCAAAGAAGGTTTTCGCTTGCTGCTTCTTTCAACAAGTCACCATCTCCGTTCCAAAGCCTAAGTTTTTCGCTTGCAGTAGCTAGCATTTCCCCATCACTTGACCATTGGATACTCCTAATTTCGGCCTTACTACCTTCGATAGACCTAATTTTAAGCCCATCGTAAGTCCAGTATTGCAACAATGGCGGATGAGGGACAATATGGTCCCCATAGTCGCCAGTAACAAAGAATTTTCCACTTGGATGCCAATCGACGCAAAGCATCAATACGTCTTCATTTCTGTCCTCCATTTGTTTTAAGTGATCTTCTTCAAAATCGTAAAAGGCAATTTTTTCACCAACAGCAACTACAAGGTTTTCGTTAGGATGCCAGTCCAGTCCTATAATTCCTTTCTGATCGGTATTTACCCTTCGTAGTACATTTCCTTCCTCATCGAATATCGTGATGTATCCGTCATAATCTCCCACCGCTAGAAGATCACCAGAAAGATTCCATCCTATGGCTCTTGCCCCATCATTGGTGATGCTATCTAGTTCAACTACATTGTCAAGGTCAATGTCAAAAATCGTCGATTTTGACTTTCCGTCTTGCACCGAAATGGCCAACTTATTTTTTCTAGGGTGCCATTTTGTTTTGGTGATAGTGCCTTGGTAGGGGTAGTTTTTACTTACTCGGTAATGATCAGTAGAAAATAGACTTAGGAAGGAGTCATTCGAACCACCTGCTACTAGCTGATCTTTTCTAGGGTGCCAATCTACAGACCAATAATACCACTTCTTATTTTCTACTATTTTCTGAACTCCTTCTTTCTGGCTTTGTTTGCAGCTCCAAATTGCGCCTACTAGTAGGATGAAAAGATAGGTTCTCATTGTAATTTTTTTGTTTTGGATGTTTTTTCCTAATTTTTAGTGACCATTTTTGTATTTTTTGTGATCGCCAGATGAATTGTACTAGGTTGCTTCTTTTCTTAGATATTCGTAAACATCCATATGATGATTTGCCCTTGCTAATTCTTCTGGAATACGATTGCTATTGTCTTTAGAATTTATATTTGCTCCATGCATCAAGAGCATTTTCACAATCTCTAAGTCCCCCTTTCTGGCAGCCCAGTGAAGAGAGGAATAACCATCGTGATTTCTTTGGTAATTGACATCAGCTCCGTTTTCTATGAGGAGTTTGATATTTTCATAATTATGCATGTAGACTTCATACATTAATGGTGTACATTCTTCGTAGCCAATTTTGTTGACATCAGCCCCCTTTGAGATTAAATACTTGCTGACCTCGTTTGATGCATTGTGCAAGGCTAGGACGTCCCCATCTCCATATTCATTGGGGTCTACGCCATTTTCCACTAGTAGTTGACATGCTTCTAGTGACTGATTGACCATGTTTAAAGGCTGAGTTTGAAAAGTGGTGCCATTTCCTCTATAGTGTATAATGCCCTGACTTGGCAATTCCGAATATTTTGAGATCAAAATAGACATTGACTCCAAATCTACTTCTTTGATGGCCTTTTCCCATTTTTCGTAGACTGATTTACCCTTTTCGGTCATTGTTAAATATTATCTTGTTACTGTTGGTATGGCCATTTTAATGCTTGGAACTTCAATTCTTAAATTACTCTCCATGGTACGATTTCAAAATTATTGCTAAGTAGTTTTATTGTTGATCAATTAGTAGTAGCCAGTGCTTCCTGCTTATTTCCTTCTTTATCTAATATCTCAAAGTGCGTCTTGTCTTCTCCATCAACGTATATCTTAATTCGCTCTTTCCCCTCGGAATCGTAAATAAACAAGCCGGGATTTTTGTCTTCCTCGTGGCCAAGGAACATCCTATATACGTTGATCTCCGAATCTAAAAAGCGCTTAAATTTTAGATATTCTTCCTTTTTATCATCGTCACTTAGGTGACTTGTCTTCGCAAGAAATTCATCAAATAGTTTTTCTACCCTAATTGAATCTGAACGCTCTCTGAAAAACATCCCATACCACCTCTTCCATTCACCATCTTCTAGATATTCGTCCTTCATGATTGCCATGATTTGGTCATTCTTTTGCTGGTCAAATGTTACTCCGGCAAAACTTTCTTCATCTGTACCATCGTAGTAAATCCCTCCAACTTCATCACCAACTCGATTAAAAAAAATTATTCCAGGAAGGTCTCTTTTGGAATCAGGGTTGTGCGGAATTCCATGAGTGGTAGCTAGGGCTTGATTCTCAGGGTTGCTGATCGAAATATATAGGTTGCTGTCCTGACCAACGATGCTTAATCTTTCAGCTTTCAGCTCTTTGAAAACTTTTGAATTGCTTTCCTTGCGATCATAGAAATAGAAGCAGGTCAATAAGATCAAAAGAAAGAAGTTTATTATCGACAAGTGTTTTTTCATGCTTTGGTTTAAGTCTAAGTCATACTAAAATTAACCATTATCATCTCTGCGAGAAGGATTGGATTGGGGTTAATATATGAATTTTCTGAGTCACAATAATTAATAGATTGGATGTTTACTGGTATCTATTCAGTCTTCAGTTATTAACTACAGATTATTAATCGACCTCGACTTTAGCTTACCAAGAATGAAGGGCTTGTAAATGCGACCTATCGGAAGTAGCTGCCCATCTATAGTTAAGTTGGTCTGCGTAAATTGGCTGACCTGATTAAGATTAGCAATGAAGGATTTATGGATTCTTACGAATTGATTGTTTGGTAGCTTCTCTTGCAAGGTCGAAATGGAGAGATGGGTCGTGATTTTTCGATCGGGGAGATGCAGACGGACATGGTTTTTGATGCTTTCGATGTACAGAATTTTCCCCAGATCTATTTTGACATATTCTCGATCTGCCTTGACAAAAATGCTGTCGGGCATTTCTTCGCTTTTATCTTCATGGCTTGCAAGCAAAGGGGCATTAGTCTTGATTTGCTTGTAGCATTTCTGCATCGTATGGGCAAACCTTTCAAATCCTATGGGCTTAAGAAGGTAGTCAATGACACTTAGTTCGTAGCTCTCGAGGGCATATCCTCGGTGGGCCGTAGTTAGCACCACCATTGGATTGTCACTTAGGGTCCTTATGAAACTTAAGCCATCCATTCTTGGCATTTCGATATCGAGAAAAATGAGGTCTACAGGAACCTTATAGATGGCCTTCATAGCTTCTAGTGCGCTATGATACTTTCCGATGATATGGACATCCGGAAAATAGCTCAAGTGGTTTTCAATCACCTTTATGGCTAAATTTTCATCATCGATTATCAGACAATTCATGTTGCAAATTCAATTTAACTAAATAAGAAGTATTCTTCTGAATTTCTAATTCATGTCTTCCGGGATAAAGTAGTTCTAATCTTTTCTTCACGTTCTTTAGGCCAATACCGCTATAGGTTCTACTTGATTTTTGTTCGACTTCCGCCTCAATGGAATTTTCTACTTGAAAGTAAAGATTGCGTTCATCTCCTCTGATTAGAATTTTGATCCACGCTTTTTTTTCAGTGCTAGATGGTCCATGTTTAAAGGAGTTTTCTAGAAAAGCAATTAGAAGTAGGGGAGCAACTAGAATCTGATCGTCTGTGATTACTTCTTCAAATTCCAACGTGAGTCGGTCACCATATCTCATTTTTTCTAACTCGATGTATTCATTAAGATGCTTAATCTCCTTTCTTAGTGAAATGTATTGCTCCTCGCTTTCATAGAGCATGTAACTTAAGAGACTAGAAAGCTTTAGGACTGCGTCGCCGGCAAGTTCATCCTTTGTCAATACGAGACCGTATAGGTTATTTAGGGTATTAAACAAGAAGTGCGGTTGAAGCTGATTCTTTAGAAGCTGGAGCTCGGCTTGAAGTTTTTGACGAGAAAGATTTTGATTGACCTTTTCCTTCTGAATAAATTGCTGCATTAATTTTATAATGACAACCAAACTAGCGATGTAGACATTGTCCAATACCTTGTAGAACATTTTATACGTACAAAGTACATCACCTACATCGAAGGGCAGAAACAAGGGGCCACTCCAATAAAATTCTATTGCTCGAATGCTGAATGCACCTATTGTTGTGGTGATCAACAGCAAGATGATAAATGTACTGTACTTCTTCTTGAGAAAATACTTAGGAAGTAAAAAATAGGCCGTAAAATAAGTCATGAACAGTTTTACAGGCAAGAAGGTCATTTCTAGAAAAAACCAATCTGACATTGGATTGTCATGGTAGCTTCCGTTCACAGAAGCATAGAACATCAACCAGAAAGACCAATATATAAGATGTCTTGAGATTCGCTCTAAAGACCAGGTGGAATAAATTCTATCGAATGAGAAGAAATTTAGCATGCTTAATGTAACAAATGAAAGACAAATTAATGAAAAGCCTTATTAAAAATGACCTACTACAAAATCTCAAGTATCAACAGTTGATTTATTGGTATGAAACAAAAATGCTAGGGTAAAGTGGGTTTATGTACCAACTAATTCGCTATTAGGCATTAGGACGTAAATCGTATGCTAGTAAGGGCCATCTTACCCAAAAGTTGTACATGAAGCTTTCCACTCTTGTTGTATTTTTTGGGGTCCTAAGCAATTCCTTGTTTTCGCAAATCAAGGGTGTGGTGTTAACCGAATCTGACGAAGCTGAATCCTATGTGAATGTACTACTGAAGCAAGCAAGTGACTCTTCGGTTATGGATATGGTGCTAAGCAATGACAATGGTGTATTTGTATTTTCAGGAGTTGATCCTGGTACCTACTTCATCGAAGTTAGATTCCTCGGTTATGAAGCTGAAGCTCAGTCAGTATTTCAATATGACGGGCAAGCAGTGGACTTGGCTGTAATTAGGCTGAAAGAGAATGCAATTATGCTCGCTGAGGCCCAAATCACGGCTCGAAAGCCACTGTTCCAAAGAGAAATCGACCGCTTAATTGTCAATGTTCAAGAAAACACCAGCTATGCCGGAAATACGGTCCTAGATGTGGTCAGCAAGTCCCCTGGTGTTTTGGTAGATCGAGCTAATAATCAAATAATGATGTCCGGCAAGAACGGTGTGATCATTATGATGGACGGGAAGAGAATTCGATTGGAAGAAGGCGACCTCATAGGTTTTCTAGAAGGGATTCCAGCTGCGAACGTGGGCCAACTCGACTTAATTTCGATACCTCCTGCAGAATATGATGCAGATGGCAATGCAGGTATCATTGATATTAAATTGATAAAAAGCGAGCAAAAGGGTTTCTATGGCAATCTCAATTTTTTTGCTGGATATGGCGATCGCCCCAAATATGGCACAAGTGGTCTATTCAATTATTCCACTTCTAAGATAAGTATTTTAGCGGATCTAAGCACGAACAATAACTACAGTATCCATGATGTCACTTACCTGTCCGAGATTGAATTTGACGAATCGACCATTTCCTCAGACATGTACTACCACAGACCTAATTTTACGTCTGTCAATCGAGCAAAAGTTGTTTTGGACTATGTTCTGACCAATAGAACCGATATTTCAATGCAAATGATGTTTAATAATCGACTGTGGTCTTTGATTGGTGAAAGCCGCAACTTGAAGTCAATCAACGAGGACGGTTTTACTGAATACATCGACAGTAAGGAGGATAATAAACTTTGGAATGGATTATTTAATGTCCATGCAGAGCAAAAGTTGGGAGCCAACGATCGTTTGAACTTCGACTATGATATGATCTATTTCGAACGAAATAATCCATCTGAATATGGTTTTACACAAGAAAGAAACGGAAGCAGGGGGGCTACTGAAGTATTTACGGTAGAGTCAAGGACTCCACTGCAGATTCAGGTTGGAAGAATAGATTACAGTTCGGAAGTCAATAAAAACGTAAGTTTCAAATCGGGAATTAAGACAACCTTCTCGCAGTTCGACAATGAGGTGCGAGTAGCAGATATCATAAACGATAGTCCTATATACGACGCAAGATTCACCAATGACTTCGACCTACAAGAAAAAATCCATGCCGCCTATGTTTCTTCGTCTTGGAGTGCTAGTGATCATCAATTAAACATGGGTCTGCGCTATGAATTCAGTCATACCTTCTTGAAAAATAGGACTGAAGTTTTACTCGACCGAACCATCAAAAGATTATTTCCGACTATTTTCTACCAATACAGTTTTAGCGAATTAAGCAAACTTAGCATTGATTTTAGTGAGAGAATTGGGCGTCCAGGATTCCAAATGCTGGCGCCCTCTTTTTTCTTCTTTGATCGAAATATGCTCTTATCCGGAAATTCTAAACTGCAAGCATCCATCAGTCGACAATATGGATTAAGCTACCAATGGATGAATCTCCTACTTGGTATCCAATACACAGATACAAAGAATGCAATTACTTGGGGGCAACCAATGGTAACTCGTAAGGATGAGATTTTGATTTTTGCACCTCTTAACCTAGCTTCTAGAAAACTTTGGAATTGGAATGCTTCCTGGTCGCACCAGGTGCTAGAACAATGGAATTTTAGAGCTGGGGTCAATATGTATCACAAGGAAGAATTAATTACACTCCGCGGTGAAGATCAGAATGTAAAAGTGTTTTTCTACGATTTCAATGTCAATAATAGCTTCACTTTAGGTGCGGGATGGAATACGGATGTAGGAGGAACCTATAATTCGAGTGCCATTTACGGAGTCGAAAGAGTTCCTATCCGATGGGCCCTCAATCTAGGAGTTAGCAAAAAGTTTGAGAATGGAATGAACTTGAGCCTTAGTGTTCAAGACCTATTTGATAAGGGGTCATTTTGGCAAATTTTTGTTGACCAGCAAGAGCTTGGGATAAACTATGAGTGGAAATATGATTTGGAAGCGCAAGTCGTTAGATTACAGCTGGCATGGCCTATCGGAAACACGAAATACAGATCATCTAAGAAGTATACCACAGGAAGTGAAGCTGAGCAGACAAGATTGAATTGATCACTATATCGATAGTTTGCTTGTGGAAACTCTAGATTTTTGTGTCTTATCCGATTTCTTGAAGCTTAAAGCCTGATTCTTTCTGTTTAAATCGCAACTCGTTAATTAGTGCAAAACGATGATAGTATCCAACTAATACAACAATCTTTTGATCTTCAGTTTCATTGGTCCATTTCAATACGTTTTGAGCCATTTCATGATTTCTCAATTGTTCAAAGTCGGAATAGAGCTCAAAATATTTCTTTACGGTAAGTGAATCTCCGTTAGAACCGGGAATTTTTCTGTCAGAAAAAAGACTGTGCTCATCTACTATTTCTTTAATCTTCTTGTATTGATAGAACTGCTTTTCCTCAACGAGGTTATCTGTCGCTTCGGAATTGAGTTCTTGAATGGACCGCGAATCTATCATGGCCAGGGAATCCGATAAAAATAAGCTCCTCCGCCATATTTTGCTTTGGTCTGATGTCAGCTGATTTAAACTATCCATGTCGTAAATCTTATTGTAGACAAATCCAGCTTCAGAATATATTCCCAATTCCTTTCTTAGGTGGTTTCTCCCTTCAATTTCAAATGGTCTGAATTTGGTTTCTGGATTAAGCTCTTGATACTTCAATATAGCATTCCACTCATTGCCACCGTAGGTCTTTTTGAATTGATAATCTTCATCAAACACATGATGGTCCGCTTCAATCAGGATGAGTGAGGGCTTTATTTCCTGAAGAATATTTAAGATTGTATCTGTATTTAATTTTTCAGTAGGAGAGTGAACGGTGCCAATTATATACAATTCCTTCGTATTTTTGGTACCAGTAGTTTGAGTCTGTCCATCACTGGTTTGCGCAAGGACGAATAAAAAAATAAAAAAACTAAACTTTGTCATAATGCTTTGTTTTAGGCTGGGATGTGTTTTTAAGAGTTACCCGTATATGGAGATCAATCTTGTTAAGATACATCGCACGATCTGTGATTACAAAACATGCTGCAAATTTCCGATGATACCGAATTTTTTTTCGACGAAAGATGTGTTTGACCTTTTTCCTGCGATTACTTTTAGCTGTCAAAACAGACATGTACTAAGACTTTCTAAGGAAAGAAGATTGTTTTCCTGATCACTAGCGCTAGTAAGTACAATTGGAAGGAAGGGTTATTTCACGGTCCTTGTCCATCATATTAACTGTGATCGAATTAGTCTTCATGTAGATTGATTTAAGGTAACAGAAACTCTGTATGCATATGATTAAAATCGGTTTGGAGCAGGTCACAAGTTGATAATGAAGTGGTCCAAGTCTTCCTCCTGCTTAAGCGTCAACTTTTTCCTGAGTCGGTACCTACTGGTTCGGACCGATGCCGGACTTATATTTTGCAGCCTAGCAATGGTCTTGTTGTCTAGTTTCATTCTCAATAGGGTACAAAGTCTAAGTTCGTTTTTAGATAGATTATGATTAAGGAGGTCCAGTTTCTCATAGAATTGACTCCCTACCTTTTCAATTTTTTCGACCATATCTGGAGATTCGAAATTCAATTGCAATTTACTTCGAATCTCATATCCCAATTCCCTGATCTTCTGCTCTTTTGAATTGGCAGAGGGGGCATCGATTTTCTCATATTTTTCAAGTAATACTTCTGCCCACTTTTGATTCTGGTTGAGTTCAAGTGCAAAATTCAAAAGGTCGTTGTTCTTATACTCTAGTTCCTTGTTCAATAATTCTCTTTCTAGATCGCTAGCCTTCAGTTGTTCTTCGGCAAGGGCTTTCTTATGTTTTTCTAATTCAGTGGCCTGCTCGTTTCTCTTGTTTTGGAAGTAGAACCATCCCCCAATCAAAAGCAAGGAC
>CAZMYK010000021.1:0-17419 GCA_964570435.1 uncultured Saprospiraceae bacterium
CGTACTCATCATTGATCCGAAAATACCCCCATTGGTAATAGTGAATGTCCCTCCTTTCATTTCTTCTAGACTAAGGCTTCCCTCTCTTGCCTTAATCGCAAGTGCCTTGATTTTCTTTTCGACCTCAGAGAAGGTTAATGATTCAACGTTGTGAACCGGCGGAACAACAAGCCCGGTGGGTGTAGAAATAGCTATAGATATATCCGCATAGTCATGGTAGATTAGCTCATTTCCGTCTATCTGAGCATTCACCTCCGGCATTTCCATTAGCACTTTTGCACACGCTTTCGCAAAAAGCGACATGTATCCCAATTTGATGCCGTTCTTTTCAACAAATCTCTCTTGATAGGTCTTTCTCAGCTTCATCACGGCAGTTAGATCCACCTCATTGAAGGTGGTAAGCATGGCAGTATTGTTCTTGGCTGACACAAGACGAGTGGCAATCGTCCTCCTCATTCTGCTCATCTTTTCTCTCCTCTTGCCCCTGCTAAAAGATACACTTGTTTCACTTGCTTCCTCGACGATCGGGGTTGGAGCTGTGCTCTTACTCCCAGAGGACTTGCTAGCAACTGCTTTTTCTGCATCTTCCTTGGTTATTCTCCCATCCTTCCCAGAACCTGTGACTGAACTCGAGTCAAGTCCACCTTCTCTTAATATTTTGGCAGCTGCTGGTGATGGATGTCCTGAGGCATAGTTTGTACTTGCAGGCTCTGCTTTTTCCGGAACTATCTTACTTGCCTCCTCTTCCTTCTCTTCCGCAGGAGCTGGATCACTCCCACCACTAGGAGCTGCAACGCTGGTATCGATCTTCGCGACCAAGGCTCCAATTTCTAAGTCATCGTCTTCTTGGGCAACATAGATCAACTTCCCAGCAGCCTCAGCTGGGAATTCTAGGGTCGCTTTGTCAGATTCAAATTCACAGATCGGCTCATCTAAAGCAACATAATCACCATTGGCTTTCAACCATTGAGATAGGGTTACTTCTGTAATTGACTCCCCAATCGTAGGGACCTTCATTTCAACGATGCTCATTTTTAGAGTAGTTTAAATTAATTTTTAATGTGGCTTAAAATAAGTTTATTTTCCAATCAAATATGGTAAAAATAATTCGTTCGAACAATTCTACTTCACGTTTCTGCCAAGACCTTGGCAAGGCTCACATTGTATTTGATGCAATCCGAGAGAGAAACTCCGGAAATGAAGGATCCACTGACTTCAAAGTCAGCTCTTTCTAAAATCTCAGCCCTCTTTTCGCCGTAGGGCTTGTTCATTTGAGGAATACCTTTCTCCCATAAGGTTTGCGCATGCAAGGTAGGTCGCTCATCCAGATCCAACAAACGCTGAAACTCAACAATGGTTTGGCCGCTTGCTTCATCTAAGTCAATTCCATTTTCGTAGCGCATAAAAATGGTAAATGCCTCCCTCGAATTACTACCTCTAGAAGGAAAGACTTGGGAATTATAGATGGCTCCAGCAAGCCTGCTTCCGGAATACTGCGAGCACAAAAAACCAAAAGCTGGCTGAGACCTAATAGCAGATGACTCACAACTAACGTGGAGTAAGGCCAGAGATGAGTACGGCACGGATGTAAGTAAGTCCGATAATTTTGGGTCGACTCCATCTACCATTTTTGCCAAAGAATAGGCAGGTAGGGTTGAAACCACTTGTTTGGTAAAATAGATTCCCTCCCTGCTTGAAATTTTGTAGCCGCTATCTGTAACTTCATGGGCCACTACCTCCTCCTTAAAGCGAATATCAAGTCCCTCGACCAAACGTTGCATTAGGACATTGATGCCTCCAAGCACACCGACAATTCTCCTCCCTTTTGAACCCTTGGCATTGGCAACGAGGGCTCTAATGAGACTTCCCTTTTCTTGTTCCATATCATAAATCTTAGCCATGACAGAACGCATCTCCATCTTTTCGATATCTCCCGCATAGATGCCAGAGAACACCGCACTAATTACGTTTCTTGTAATTTCGCTCCCAAAATGATAATGAAAGAACTCACTTACGGTGGGATTTTCGAGGTCAATGGGCTTCTTAAAGAGCTCCCTTATGATTTTCAACTTTGCCCCTGGACTTAGGAATTTGGAAAGCATGATCTTCAAGGGATGGCTTTCTACATTGTGTATGCTACCGTCGATCACTAGTTGCCGCACTTTAGCAGCTGATGAAGGTTCTTCAAGAATGTCGCTTAGTCCCCATTTTTCAAAAAAAATCGTCACTTCATGATCACAGGCAATTGTGTGCGCAGAACGATCCCAAACCATCCCATCTTTGTGAATCGACTGAAGTACGCCACCAGGTTTCGAATGCCTCTCGAGCACTAAGACGTTCTTGCCGGCTCCCACTAGCTCCCGTGCTAGGACAAGACCACTAATTCCTGCGCCTAGTACTATGAAGTCATATTGAGGCACTTGCACTCAGACTCTTTTCTGGGTCAAAAACGCTAATCCAGTTAGCCAGCAAGTCTGCCCATTCGTCATCGTCATTTAGGCAGGGCACCATCGTAAATTTCTCGCCTCCATGCTCTAAAAATTCTTCTTGGCCTTCCATTTCGATTTCCTCTAAGGTTTCAAGGCAGTCAGACACAAAGGCAGGACATGCGATAAGTAATTTCTTCACACCTTCCTGAGGTAGGGCCTCTAATCGCTTGTCAGTGAAGGGCTGTAACCACGGATCGTTGCCGAGTCGGGATTGGTAACTTGTTGCCACCATATCGTCCGCCAGACCAAGCTCTGCCTTGATCAACTCGGTCATTTTCTTGGTCTGATGTCTGTAACAAAATGCCTGGCAAGGGTGGGGCTTATCGCAACAGTTATCCACCTTCAGACAATGCTCACCAGAAGGGTCAGTCTTCTTGACATGCCTTTCTGGTATCCCATGGTAGCTAAAAAGAACTTGGTCATAATTTTCAGGCTGATGGGTTTTTATTTTGTTTGCAAGCAGCTTGATGTAGTCTCTAGAATTGTAAAATGGTGGGACCACCTTTAGCTCTACCTCGTGCCCAATAAGATGGAGAGACTCACGAACCTTTACCTCTACCGTTTCATAAGAACTCATCGCATAGTGCGGATACAAGGGGATCAACATAATCTCAGTCACGAAAGGGTTTTCTGCTTTTATCTTTTCGATGACACTTTCTATTGATGGGTTCGCATATCGCATAGCAAGGTAGACAGGGAGGTCGGTTCTTTCTTGGACCTTAGTATGAAGTCTATTAGAGATGACTATCAAAGGGGATCCGTCCTCCCACCAAATCTTCTTGTACGCCTTTGCACTTTTTCCTGGTCTAAAATTCAAAATAATTCCTCGCACCAGTAAGACTCTCTTCCAATATGCTACATCAATTACACGCTCATCCATTAAGAATTCATCAAGGTACTTCTTAACATCTTTCCTTTCAGTGGAATCTGGAGAACCCAGATTAACCATAAGTGCTACTCGTTTACTACCCACTTTAGCTTGTTTTGTTTGTAAAGAAAGTTCAAAGCTATGAGAATTGTTGAAACGGCTTAATTGCTTTTACAATTAAATGACACAAAAACCCTTGCGTAAGGGGCACCAAAGGAGTATTTTTACCCTTCTTAACAGAAAGCAAATTCTTTGGACTGGGCAGTTACGGGTATCAATTATCAAAAAGCAAATTTATCTCAACGCCAGAGGTACGCCTTAGATGAAGCTCAAATTATCCAAGCCTACGATCTACTTCAAGAGATTGGGATCCAACATACCTTAATCATCTCTACCTGCAATCGTACGGAGTTTTTTACCCCGATCGAACACAAGAAAAAGGCCATCGAAATCATTTCTAAGGAGATTTATGAGGGAGCTATTGACGATAGTCTTTTCCATGACATGTATGGAGACGACGCGACCTCCTATTTTTTCAGAATATGTAGTGGCTTAGAGTCTCAAATTGCAGGAGATTTCGAGATCCTGGGGCAGGTCCGACGAGCTGCATCTATCGCTAAGAAGCGTGGACTCCTATCTGGGACTTGGGAACGCACAATTAACAATGCCATAGGTGCTGCCAAACGTGCAAGGACACACACTGGTTATTATAGTGGCGCAAGCTCTACCAGCTATGCTTCGATTGAATACCTGAAGAATTCTAATATCAATCTGAAAAGAAAGAAATATTTGATTATTGGTACTGGTAAAATCGGAGGCCATACTATCGACCACCTACTCAAATTTGTCAAAGCAGAAAATATCACAATTACAAATCGGACAATGAGTAGGGCGATTGAATTGTCAAGTGCGAAAAACCTAAGGCTACTTCCATTTGAAAATATTAAGTCTCAGGCGCAAGACTATGACGTGATCATTTGCGCTACCAATGCCCCGGACTTCTTACTCGATGTGGGTGACTTCCAGGTCCAAAAAAGCCACCATATTATCGACCTATCGGTCCCGATGAATGTGAATCCTGAGCTTGGTAATTCTACCCACATAGACTTGGTCAATGTCGATGAACTATCGGCAATAGTCAACAAGAATATGCTTAAGAGAGCTTCTGAAAAGAAAAATGTGGAGAAAATTGTTGAAGAAGGGATTGCAGATCTGAATGCTTGGTTCACGATCAAGACGGGAATGCCGATGCTAGCTGAGTTAAAGGAGGAATTAGAAAAGATCAAGAGGGAAGCCCTTTCTAATGTCGAAATAAATGACGAGGGCCATTCTGAAGAATTTCTAGACAACTACACCGATGAACTCTTCAACCAGCTCTCCCAGCAATGGATTAAGAAGGTTCGAAACATGGCTGTGAATGCGGATTAGAATAGGTACCAGGAAAAGCAAACTCGCTCTCTGGCAGGCAAATCATTTACTAGATAGGATATCAAATTTAGGTTTGCGTGCCGAACTTGTGCTGATAGATTCATTGGGTGATATCGACAAGACGTCCCACCTTGGTTCTATGAATCAGACTGGAATTTTCACGAAATCCCTGGATCTAGCACTAACAAATAGCGAAGTAGACCTCGCTATTCACTCCCTTAAGGACTATCCCACTGTACCCCCTGCAGGAATTTCTATTACCAGCACTGGAGTAAGAGAAAATCCAAAAGACGTCTTGGTCAGCAATGTTATCGAGAAAAGCATCTCTGATTCCACCTTTAAGATTGGGACTGGATCAATTAGACGAAAGGCGCAGTGGTTATATAAGTATCCCAACACCCACTTTGTAGGTCTGCGTGGTAATGTTCCAACTCGACTTGAAAAGTTATGGGATTCTGATTGGGATGGAATAATAATGGCATATGCAGGGATGGCACGCTTGCAAATGCTGAGTGAGCATTGCACTCCCTTGGACTGGATGATCCCCGCCCCTGCACAAGGAATCTTAGGAATTAGCTACAGGTCAGATGACGCCTTCATTAGAAAAATGTCTCGACAATTGTTAGATGAGGACACTGAATTGTGTGCAAGGGTGGAGCGAAAATTTCTCAACCTTCTGGAGGGAGGATGCTCTGCACCAATTGGAGCTCTAGCAAAACTTACCGATGAGAGTATGAGATTCAAGGCCTGCCTCCATGATCCTGATGGGACAAGGGCACACTTCATTGACCAAGAAATACCAAAAGATCAAGCCTTAGCGTCAGTTGAAAAGTGGACACAAGAAATTCTCAAAGCCGGTGGGAATAAGATTATGGACAAAATCAAGAACTAAGAATGGACAATCATTTTATGAAAGTGTTGAGGGGAGAAAAAGTAGATCGGCCCCCCGTATGGATGATGCGGCAGGCTGGCCGGTATCTTCCTGACTATATGAAACTAAAGGCAAAGTATAGTTTCTTCGAGCGAATCGAAACTCCGGAACTTGCCACAGAAATTACTGTTATGCCTGTCCAGCAGGTAGGCGTCGATGCTGCCATCCTATTTTCGGACATCCTGGTTATACCGAAGGTGCTTGGAATAAACGTAGAACTTGTGCCAGGAAAAGGCCCCCTCCTGGATTGGACTGTTAAGACAGAAGCAGACTACCAGAAACTTAATGGCCTAGACATCCTAGATCGAATGCCTACTGTGGAAGCATGTATCAAAATGATCAAGCAAGAACTTCCAGCTAATATTCCCTTGATAGGTTTCGCAGGATCGCCCTGGACCGTCTTCTGCTACATGGTCCAAGGCCAAGGCTCAAAAGACTTTTCTGAAGCCAAGTCCTTCGCCTATAATCATCCACAACTTGCCCTCAAGACCTTAGAAAAAATCACTGAAGCTACTATTACCTACTTACAACACCAGGTTGATTCTGGAATCGATGTCTTTCAGATCTTCGATAGTTGGGGAGGCCTTCTAGATCACCAGAATTATATGAAATTCAGTCTTCCCTTCATAAAGAAGATTTGTGATGCCTTTCCAAAAGACTTTCCAAAAATTGTCTTTGCTAAGGGCGGCTGGCATTTGCTTGAAGAACTTGACCAACTAGGAAGTACGGGGCTTGGTTTAGATTGGACCATTTCAGCTGAATATGCAAGATCTAAGGTAGATAAGCGTCGGGTTTTGCAAGGTAATTTGGATCCTTCCATGTTGCTGTCCTCCGATAAGGTATTATATAGCAAGACAAGAGAAATGATCGCTTCGTTTGCAGGACATCCCTATGTCGCAAATCTGGGGCACGGCATCTTGCCTCATGTACCAGTGGAAAAGGCTAAGTTGTTCATTGACACAGTCAAATCATATACCTATCCCTAATGATCAAAGAACGCTTCGAAGAAAAAATAAGGGAACTTCAAAGCACTATCGTGGATGCCTTCTCTAAGGAAGATCCAGAGCTTGATATTCTCGAGGATCAGTGGGAAAGACCAGGCGGAGGAGGAGGTATCTCTAAAATACTGTCTGACGGCAAGTTTATCGAAAAGGGAGGCGTCAATATTTCTATTGTCCATGGAACCCTTCCTGAGGAAATGAAGGAAAGACTAGGTGCTGCTTCAGCTACCTTTTACGCCTCAGGAATCTCACTTGTTATTCACCCACATAATCCCTATACACCAACAGTACACTTTAATATTCGATATTTCGAATTGTACGATAAGGGCGAAATGGTTGACTCGTGGTTTGGGGGTGGAATGGACATGACTCCTTACTATCTATTTGAGCCTGATGCAAGCCACTTTCACAATCAGTTGAAGACCACATGTGATCAATTTGATGCGAACTTTTACCCAAAATTCAAAGAAAGGTGTGACAAGTACTTTTTTAATTCCCACAGAAACGAGCATCGTGGAATCGGGGGGATTTTTTACGACTATCTTAAGGAGCAGCCTGACTTCCATCTTGGATTCACTTCAGCGATTGGCGATGCATTCTTGAAGGCCTATTTACCCATATTTCAAAGAACCAAAAACATGGAATATGGACCAGATCAAAAAGTTTGGCAAGAAATCAGACGAGGTAGGTACGTAGAATTCAATCTAATCCACGATAGAGGTACGCTTTTTGGTCTCAAGACGAATGGGCGCATCGAGTCCATATTAATGAGTTTACCACCTACAGTGCGTTGGGCATATAACCATCATCCGAGCCCGGGCAGCCCAGAACATCAACTTCTAGAAGGCTTGAAGCCAAGAGATTGGGCAAGCTAAATCGAATCACCAGTGAAATCTAAATCTGCTACAAAAACACTAAAATAATGAAGGATTACAAGACTACAAGGAGCGAAAGTTTATTCACAGAGTCCAAGAAGTACATTCCAGGAGGAGTCAATTCTCCAGTACGAGCGTTTAACTCAGTGGGTGGGACCCCAATATTCATCCATAAGGCGAAAGGAGCCTACCTTTACGATGAAGACGGAAATTCCTATGTAGACTTGATTAATTCTTGGGGACCAATGATTCTTGGGCACGCACATCCTGATGTCATTGCCGCAGTAGAACAACAAATTAGTCACTCATTCACCTACGGAACTCCTACAGAAAAAGAATTAAGCATGGCGGAACTGATATGCTCTATGGTTCCTAACTTAGACATGGTTCGAATGGTGAATTCAGGTACCGAAGCATGTATGAGTGCTATCAGACTCGCTAGAGGACACACGGGCAGGAAAAAAATAATCAAATTTGCCGGATGCTACCATGGACATCACGACAGCTTTCTAGTACAGGCCGGAAGTGGTGCCTTGACACTTGGTAGTCCTAATTCTCCTGGAGTACCAGACGAGACCGCGGCCAATACACTCATTGCAGAATACAATGACCTCAATTCGGTCAAGAGCTTATTTGAAAAACACGATGATATTGCGTGTGTGATCCTTGAACCCGTGGCTGGAAACATGGGATGTATAGTACCTGAAGATGGTTTTCTGCAAGGTATCAAGGAAGTCTGTCATTCAAATGGTGCCTTGTTTATCTTAGATGAGGTCATGACGGGTTTCCGTCTTGCTCCAGGTGGAGCACAGGAGCACTTCAATATTCAAGCTGACATCATATGCTTTGGAAAAATAATTGGAGGAGGGATGCCTGTTGGAGCCTTTGGTGGTAGGAAAGAAATCTTCCAAGACCTCTCCCCATTAGGGCCAGTCTATCAAGCAGGAACCTTGTCTGGCAACCCTGTTGCAATGTCAGCGGGTATCGCTACATTGAATATCTTAAAAAGTCAGCCTGAAATATATTCAAAGATAGCAGCGCAGGTCGCGAAACTCCGTACTAGCCTAGGTGATATTCTTACTGAGAAGGGAATTGCTCATTCTATCAATTCCATAGGCTCCATGATTAGCATCTTTTTAATGGAGGGTGAGGTCAAGAGTTTCAAAGATGCAAAGAAGACAGATACACAGTTATTTGCTCGAATCTTCCATCACGGTCTTAAGTCAGGAATCTACCTACCACCAAGCAATTATGAGTCTTGGTTCTTAGGAAAAGATATTAACGATGAAGAAAGTGAGATCATATTGAATGCCTTCCGGACATTCTAGCTATCAAGTTGCATTCAAGCCCTAGTAAAAGGTAGGCTCGGTCAGAAAATATTCTTCATAGAAGTCCCTGTGCCCAGCATTGCAATCCATTTTCACTAGAGACATCGCTGGAATATATATTCAACTGAAGGACAGCCAGATGGATCTCTTTCTTGACCTAAATCAAGAAATAGAAGGCCTTATGTGTGTACTGAAAAAGGCTACGTCTTAGACGTAGAAGCTTGATATAAGATCTTCACACTTAAGATAAGACACCAGTAATTATTTCTACAGGTATACGGCACCCTAAAGCTGGATTGATCTTTTGGATCGAGGCCACTTTGCTGCATGAAATAAGGTAAGATATAGAAGATGGACTTTAAGGTAGGTTTGAATAGGCCCTGCAACTCGCCATGAGTTGTGGGGCTTTCTTATGAGTCCCACCCAGGTGATTACATATCATTTATTGTGAATATATATTATTCTCTATAATTGTATTTTATATATTACACAAACTTTCTATTTATATTGATTTTCTCCCTCTTTTTATGCTTTCTTGCTCTTCTATTTGCACTTTATTTTAATTATCATTTCATCCCTTTTGTACCAAACTATATGTTCCAAGGTCTTCCCTTCCAAGTATTTTGAAAGAGACCATTGAGGTTAAACATATCGTGATATTTTATAATATTTAAAGAGTTTATAATCTGTAATTTACAGGTCATTTTTAGTATCAAATTACCACAAAAACAGGATGCCAATCCTTGGTATTTTCATATTTAAAAAAATCTATTTGTTAAATATTGAAAGTCGACGATAAGAATCTAAAACATCCTAGTCAATTATTCGTTAACAAAGTGTTATTGCAGGCCCCTTTGGGATAGATTCTCTGCTTTAATACTACTTTTGTGCCTCTAGATGAAAAAATTTTGATGAGTAGACTCTTGTATTCCCTTCTTCTGATTGCCCCTATTTTCTTGTCGGCTACAGAGATTCCCCACCGTATCATCGAAGCGGAAAGAGTGGTCTCGTCTATCAGAGTTGACGGTAGTCTAGATGAATCAGACTGGGTAAGTGCCAATATAGCTGAAGGCTTCACAACACTGAATCCTACTCCTGGTCTAGCTGCCGAATATGAGACTCAGGTACGAATCTTATATAATGATAATTCCTTATATGTAGGTGCCTTCTTGATCGATCCAGAACCGGAAAAGATCATGAAACAACTGTCAGAAAGAGACGGTCGAGCCAATGCTAGTTCCTTCTCACTTGTTATCGATTCTTACGAATCTGGCATCAATGGATTTGGGTTTAAGGTTACTGCAGCAGGTGTGCAAAGCGACTTCTTGCTATCTCCTGAGGGAGAAGATTCTAACTGGGATGCGGTCTGGAAGTCAAGCGTTCGGATTACGGAATATGGATGGGTTGCCGAATTAGAAATACCTTATTCAGCTCTTAGATTCCCTAAAGCAGACATTCAAAAGTGGGGCATTAATTTCGGGAGGGAAGTTCGAAGAAACAGAGAAACGAGTTTTTGGAATGAAATTGACCCCAAGATAGACGGTTTTTTAGCCCAAGCAGGGATTCTTACAGGAATAGAAAATATAAAGACTCCAGTCCGACTAATGGTTACGCCGTACCTTTCCTATGGTGGCTCTAGCAACTTAAAGCAAGCCGGGTCTACCAGCTCTGGGGTAAGCGGAGGAATGGATCTGAAGTATGGTGTCAATGATGCATTCACACTAGATATGACCCTAATTCCTGACTTCAGCCAAGTTAGGTTTGACAAAGAAATTCTCAACCTATCACCGTTTGAGGTCCAGTTTGATGAAAATCGAGCCTTTTTCACTGAGGGCACAGAACTTTTTCAGAAGGCCAACCTTTTTTACTCAAGGCGGATTGGAGGTGCCCCTATTAATCGACAAAGGATATTCGACAAGGAAGCGGAAGGTGGAAAAATTACCAAGTACAACAATGTCACGCAGCTGCTTAATGCCACGAAACTATCCGGTCGACTTCGAAACGGTCTAGGAATAGGAGTTTTCAATGCCATAGTAGCTGAAAGTAATGCGCTTTATGAGGCTGCTGATGGTCAAGTACACTCTGTACAAGTTAGCCCATTAACCAACTACAATGTTTTAGTTGCTGACCAAAACCTACCTAACAATTCATTCGTATCTCTAATTAACACCAACGTATACCGCGCTGGTGATGACTATGAAGCCAACGTAACTGGGACTGAATTTAGTTTCAGAACCAAGGATCAAAAGTGGCAACTGAGTGGTTCATCTGCATTAAGTCAGAAGTACTTTTCTGAAGATACAGACATAGGATATAAGTACAGTATAGTAGGTGAGAAGACAAGTGGAAAGCTCAACTACTTTCTAAGTTACTCCGAAGAAAGTCCAAACTACGACATCAATGACCTGGGTTTTCTCAGAAGCCCGAATGATAGAGTCATAAGGGCTGGTGGATCATTCACAGAGTTTAATCCGAAATCTAAGCTCCTTAATAGGGCGAATATTAGAAGCAGGGTTGACTACCGCAGATTGGTTGATCCTAATGTTTTTACTGATTTCGCCTTTACTACGAGTAGCTTTGTACGTACTAGTAACTTTATCGGTACAGGCGGTTTCATGAGGATAGAGCCTATTCCTACTTTTGACTATTTTGAACCTAGGACTTCAGATTTCTCGCAGTTCTATGCCTTTCCTCAGAACTTCATGCTCGGAAGCTTTGTCAGTACCAATTATAATAATCCACTAGCATTAGATTTTAATTGGAACTACAGGACCTTTAATGAGGATGCTAGAGACTCCTACTCCTTTGAAATTAATCCGAGATGGCGGGTGAATGATAAGCTAGGCCTGAACTGGAGCTACAATTGGAATTTTGCCAGAAACGACGTTGGATTTGTGGCTAATGACTATGAAGTTGGGTCGCTTGAAAACCCTGTCATATTTGGCAAGAGGGATAGAAAGACTGTCGTCAATGAGCTGACAACAAGGGTCATTTTTAATGAAAACATGTACATCAATCTCATAGGTCGCCACTATTGGTCTAAGGTTAATTACAATAGCTACCACTTGCTAAATAGTGCTGGTGGACTAGACGACCAAGAAATAAACGATGTCTCTGATGATGGCAGGAAAAAATACGATGTCAACTTCAACTTGCTTAATGTAGACTTGGTTTACAACTGGCGATTTGCTCCAGGAAGTGACTTAATATTCGTCGTTAAGAACTTTGCCAATAACGGCGAAGATATTAGAACCTTAAATGCATCCTACAAGAAAAGTGTGGAGTCTGTGTACCAATACAACAACAACTTTTCGGTCAACCTTAAGGTGCTCTATTTCCTAGACTACCACCGACTGAGAAGTAGTCGTGATAGTTAATTTTCTTAGAGTTTAAGATTACAAAAATAGTGATCGGCCAATTCTCATCTCCTCCACTTGCTCCAATAAAGGCCTTTGAGCCCTTTATTCGAAAATTGCAATAGATCTGTCACATTCGAAGTCATCTTTTTTCTAATGAGGGATATTCAAAAGTAGAACTTAGTGCCCTACGTTTTTCATCTCCTCAACATGCTCCCTCAAAGGGTTTTAAACCCTTTCAGAGAAAATCATACACGGTCTGTTTCATTGAAAGTCAACTTTTTTCTAATGAGAAAAGCTAATTGTAGCCTTGTTCGGTCCTACTAAATATCCAGGTTACAAATATCACACAGAAGCTACCAACATAAACTGCTCTTGGGAAACAAGTAAGTCTGTCCCTTTCTTCTGTACCCACTGCCCTAATAGAAAGCCACGGATTGCTTAAATACACAAGTGCTTCAGAATAAGCATGTATTAGGCACATGCATCGGAAAGAGAGGATTAAGGTGTTTGGAGCTTGACAGGATGCTTAAGTAACAGATTTCAGTCACCGACCTAGGCAGAAGTCTTATCAGCAATCTCCATCCACTCCATTTCCAAGTCTTCAATCTCGGACATAAGAATTCCCATTTCTTTGGAAAGTGCCTCCATTTGCTTTGAATCTAAACTAGGATCACTAAAAAGTGCGGTAATTTCGGACTTTCTAGACTCGCCCTTTGCAAGCGACTTCTCAATGGTTTCCATCCTTAGTTTATCCTTATAGCTTAATTTTTTTGTACTAGTAGTTGTCGTTTTGTTCTTTCCTTGAGTGAGTTTTATTTCTGATTCTTCCTTCGTATTCGACTTAGAACTTGGCTTAGGCTGAGGTTTGGAATTACTAGAATCAAGAGCAAACTCCTTTTCACGCCTCTTGTATTCCGAGTAGTTGCCATTAAAGTCTTTAATACTTCCTCCAGGTCTTAGTACGAAAATGTGATCCACAATCTTATCCATAAAATATCGATCATGTGTAATAATGAGGAGGCATCCTTTGTAAGACTGCAGGTAGTCTTCCAATACGTTCAAGGTGACAATGTCTAGGTCATTCGTAGGTTCATCGAGTATCAGAAAGTTGGGATTAAGCATCAGAACAGTCAAAAGATAGAGTCTGCGCTTTTCCCCTCCGGATAGCTGTGAATAGTAAACTTGCTGTTGGTTTCTTGAAAAAAGGAACTTTTCAAGCAAGGAAGAAGCTGTCAATTTCATGCCCTTTTCCAAGGGAATATATTCAGCAACGTCTCGAACAATATCGATGACTCGCTGATCCTGGGGTAGGTGTAGACCTTCTTGAGCAAATATTCCAAATTTGACAGTTTCTCCAACCACAACTTTTCCATCATCTGGGGCAATTTGCTGTGTGAGCAGCTTGATAAAAGTGGACTTCCCTACTCCATTAGGGCCGACGATTCCAACCTTTTCTCCCTTCTTAAATTTATAATAGAAATTATCTAGGACCCTCAAGTCACCAAAGGACTTACACACATAGTAAGCTTCCAGAATCTTGGAGCCAAGGCGCTCAGATTGAATGAAGAATTCGACCTCGTCTTCATGTTTTGTTTGGTGCGCTTTTTCTTTGATTTCGTAGAACTTGTCGACTCTAGACTTTGCCTTTGTACCTCTTGCCTTGGGTTGCCGTCTAATCCAGTTCAATTCCTTCGAATAGAGCTTTTTCATCTTTGCAAGATTCGCCTGCTCTGTTTGTTGAATAGATGCCTTCTTACTTAGGTAGTCTGAGTAGTTACCCTTGAACGAGGCAAGCTTTTTCTCTTCTAGGTCCACAATTGTGTTACAAACCCTTTCCAAAAAATAGCGATCATGAGTCACCATAAATATGGTTAAGTGCGGCTGCTGCAAGAAGCTTTCCAGCCACTCTATCATCTCAAGATCAAGGTGGTTGGTAGGTTCATCAAGTATCAAAAAATTGGGATCTGATATCAGCACCTTGGCTAGTGATAGGCGCTTCTTTTGTCCCCCTGAAAGACTAGAGATCTTTTGGTCTAGTTTAAAGATCTTAAGCTTTCCGAGTATTTCCTTCACCTTTGCTTCAATGTCCCAGGCTTTGAGATCTTCAATTCTTGAAATAGCAGCTTGAATAGCTCCGTCATCCTTTTCTAACAAGGCCTCTTCATATAGCTGGATGGCAGTCAGTTGCGGATTTTCTGAATTCAAAGCTTCATTTAAGACAGTGAGATCGTCTTTCAATTGTGATTCCTGGGTCAAATAAGCAATGGTGATATCTTTCTTGAAAAGGATCTTTGCCTGCTCCCCTTCTACTGCCTCCTCGCCATTCAGAATACGAAGTAGGGTTGACTTGCCTGTTCCATTCTTTGCAACTAGGGCTATCTTATCCCCTTCATTTATTGATAGACTAAGGTTGGAAAATAAGGTCTTTTCACCAAAGGTCTTGGAGGCATTTTCTATAGTCAGGTAGTTCATTGCTGGCAAAAGTAGGCTTTTTCAAGGAACCTAAAATAAGAAGCACATATGGAAACGGTAGGATTATCAGTACTGTTAAATTCTGACTCACTTACTTAAGTCGGTATTGAGCCCGTGTCTCAGGGCAATTGACGATGTTCTCCCTTTGTCATCTTAAGCGACACTTGCGCTTCCTAATCTTATTGAAATATAATTATTCGTCGAACATAGGTTAATTTCCTACGTAAAAGACGCATCTATGAATCTTCATCCCTATTTTATTTGCCTATTCCTTTTGTTTCTAAGCCGACCCTCATCTGCAAGCATTTTTTACGTTGACCCAATCAACGGTGACATGAGTAACAATGGTTCGGAAAATAGTCCGTGGTCAACCCTTGAAGAGGTAATGGATGGAAATTTGATCCATACTCACAGCTACTCACCCCTACCTTACAATCCTGAGACCAGCATTCTTGTACCCAAGCACTCAAGTGCTCCTGTAAAAGCCGGTGACACCCTCTACTTGCGGACAGGTTTCCACGGCGATGCATTTATGAGGGGTGCTTATAATTCGGATTTCATCAGCATTTTAGCTGAGCCAGGTCAAGAGCCCGTTATCAGGTCATTCCACATCAAGGCTGGAAAAAAATGGCGCATCGAAGGATTGACCTTCGATACCTACATTGATGGAACTTATCAACCAACAAACATGGTCCATATCGAAAGTCACTCCTATCATGGACCGTCAAGAGATGCTGAGGTGAGCCATTGTCATTTTACCAATGGACCAGCTGCAGAAGAATGGTCTGTGGAGGAATGGAACAGTCGAATTTCCAGCGCGATCATATTCAGAGGCCCGAACATGCACGCCCTAAATAACTACATCCTCAACGTAGATGAAGGCATTAATATGAGTGCTGACTCTTGTTCCGCGATCGGCAACTCTGTTATTAATTTTGGTGGCGATGGGATGAGGATGCAGGGTAGTGATATTTTGCTCGAAAGAAACGTGATCAAGAATTGCTACAATATCAGCGACAATCATGACGATGCTATTCAGTCTTTTACTAATCCAGCCAATCCCTTTTATCGAAATATCATAAAGAACAACACCATCATCAACCATGAAAATTTAGACCATCCTTTGAAGGGAACCTTGCAAGGCATAGGTTGCTTCGATGGACCCTACATAGACTGGGTGATCGAAAACAACTTAGTCATCGTGGATCACTATCATGGAATTTCATTGTATGGTGCATATAATTGCAAGATCCTTAACAATACGGTCATTGATCCTCTTCCAGACCTTGGGCCAGGCCCAGTGTGGATAAGAGTCAACCCTCACAAAGATGGGACTGTAAGTGAAAACTGCGAAATAGTTAATAACCTGACCTCAGGTCTTGCCATTAATGGCAGCCAAACCGTCAGAAGTAATATCATCGCAAATACATATGAGGAATATGAAGGTCACTTCTTGGACTATTCGAACAATGACTTCCGACTTAGGTCAACGAGCACTGCCTTAGACAGTGGAGATTTGGCTTTTGCTCCAAGTCTAGATATTGAATACAAAACAAGAAGCCTAGGGCTGTCACCAGATGTTGGTGCATATGAGGCAAAAGAATATGAGTGCGGGGTCTATAGTGAAAATAAAATTTTTGTTGCCAGCGACGCTAGTGCTGGCGGCAGCGGTGTCTCATGGTCAATGGCCGTGAAAGATCTATCTGATGCGCTTGTCATAGCGAAAGATTGTGCTGAACTAGATTCCATATTTGTGAAAGCAGGATCTTATCTGCCTACCCTATCTGAAAATAGGAACCACGCAGTCGAAGCACCAGCCGGAAAAATGTTATTTGGTGGATTTTCTGGCAGTGAGAGTACATTGGAGCTGAGAAATTTGGTCCTTCCTAGTGTATTAGATGGCAACATTGGTCAGCCGAATCTAAGTAGAGACAATGTCCATCATGTAGTGAAGATCAGAAATAACAGTGCTAGCAGCTCTCTCCTAGATGGCTTCACAATCAAGGGAGGATACTCTGGACTAATCGGAGGCTCAGCCGTACTGGTAGAATCAGGCACGTTGATTCTAAGGAATTGTGTTATTGAAAATAACGCTGGTCCAAGTGATGAGATCGATATTTTGGTGACTGGAAGCCATGGAGTCCTTCAAATTGAAAATGTCAGAAGCGAGCGAATAGAAAACTTACTTCCTTCCCAAAAACAAAAAGTAGTCCCAGATTCCAAAGTAGGCTGAACGCACCTGCTTTTTAATGACAGTAAAATTTTCCTCCAGAATGGGATCCATGTGCTTTTCCATCCTTACATGATGATTTCCCATATGTTTTCTAAACCACGAGTGCTTTGAATTGTGAAAGTCTACAACTGCAATGTGGCCGCCTGGCTTAAGATCTTCGTAGGCCTGCCTAATTAAATTTTCGAAGTCTGGATTAACCATACTTAGCATGTAGGAAAACAAGATTAGGTCCGGCTTCTCAACTAGACTTTTTGCAGTATGCTTATCATAGGTCATTTCTAACAATTGAACTTGCTTTATTTCTTCAGTCTTCTTACTAGCTAATGCGATCATGTCAGGAGAAACATCGAGTCCGTATAAGCTCACATCTGGTAGTGCTCTATCCAATATCTTCAAGTTATGCCCGGTTCCACATCCTATTTCTAGGATGATTTT